>CAZQYK010000310.1:0-6304 GCA_964597285.1 uncultured Spirochaetales bacterium | reverse complement strand
CGCGCGGTGCAGCGCGAGGAAGGGCCGCTCGGGGTCGCTCATCGGGTGCTCTCCGCCGGATGTCGCTGCACCGATGCGCCGCGCTCGCCCTGGAGGCGGGTCTGCCTCCGGTAGTCGCGGCGCTGCTCCTCCAGATACCCGACGCGACTGACCTCTTCGAGCTGCGGATGGCGTTGGCTCAGTCGCCACCACCGCTGGATGCTGGCTTCGAAGCGCTCGTCGAGCGGCACGTCGATCGAGTCCAGGTACGCCTGCAACGAAAGATACTGGCGCATCGCCCCGCGCTCGATGAGACCCCGGATGCCCTTCACGTAGCGCGGCCTTCCCGCGGCGTCGCGTCCCGTGACGGTGAAGCCGAACTTGTCGCGCCCCACGGTCTCGAGATAGCCCTGCGTGATCGCCTCCAGGGTTTCGCTCATCCTCGAGCTCGTGGTGACCTCCAGGCGGGTGCGGTCGTCGCCGGCCCGCGCCGCCCGCAGGCGCAGGCGATAGTCGCGGGAGCCCGCCGGTCCCTGATCTCCGTGCAGGAGCACCTCGAGCGCGTCGTCGCTGCGGCTCGCGACGTCGAGACGGTACGACAGCTCGAAGGTGGTGTCGGGCATCAAATCCTTCTCACGCCCGCCGAAGAGCGTCACGAGCGCGGCTCCCTCTCCGAGCGAGTGCCACACGCAGCCTCGTACGGTGGGATCGATCGGCACGAACTGGCACCAGTGAAGCGGATCCGCGAGCAACGCGGCGACCCCGTCGATCGGTCGGTCGATCGTGCCCTCGACCCTCACCCGCACCGCTCGGTCCTCGCGCTCCGAACGGATCTCGAGGGGCATCCGGACCTCCGGGCTTTCGGCCGCCGACACGGCCGCGATCGACGCGAGCGTCACTACGATCGCGAGGACCGCCGGCGACCCCGGCGTCGTCTGCGCGCTCGAAGACATCAGCGCCTCCATCGCTGCCGGAATCCGGATAGCAAGCGCCGTGCCGATTCCAGACGAGCTCCCGCGGGGCCAGGCCGCACGCGCTCGCGCGGCGGCTAGAGGTCCGCGTCGGCCTCGACCTCGGCCGCCTTCTTCGCGTGCCACGCGGCGTAGTCGGCACCGTCCCACGCGCGCTGCTCGCCACGGCGCGTGGCCTCGGCGTTGTAGTGGTAGACCCAGGCGTTGAGCCGGTTCGCGCGCGCGCTGTCGCGCTCGGCGATCACCTTCGCCGGCACGCCGGCGATGATCGAGCCGGGCGGGAAGCGCCGGCCCTCGGGCACCATCGCGCCGCCGGCGACGATCGAGCCGCGCCCGATCACCGCGCCGTCCATCACGACGGCGTTGATGCCGACGAGGACGTGGTCCTCGATCGTGCAGCCGTGCACCGTCGCGTGGTGCGTGATCGAGCAGAACTCGCCGATCCGCGTCGGCGCGTCGAAGCCGACGTGGATCATCACGAAGTCCTGGACGTTCGTCATGCGGCCGATGCGGATGTCCTGGCACTCGGCGCGCATCACCGCGTGGTGCCAGACGGAGACGTCGGCGGCGATCTCGATCCTCCCGCTGAGCACCGCCGAGGGCGCGATCCACGCGCTCGGGTCGACCTTCTGGAGCCCGCTCATCCACCGGTCTCGAAGCTCGCGCGGGCGCTCTCGCGCAGCGACGGATCGGCGAGGTAGTCGAGCGCGGTCATCGCGAGCGCCTTCGCGCCGTCGAGCGCCGCCGTATCGCCGAGCTCGGAGCCGGCCCACTTCGCGAACTCGGGGTTGTGGATCGTGCAGTGCACCGGCGCGGCCGCGAGCATCGGGTGGATCGACGGCACGCGCTGGCTCACGTTGCCCATGTCGGTGCTGCCCTGGAGGCTCGGCGGCAGACGGTCGTAGGGGAAGAACTCGCGGCCGAGGCGCTCGGCGTTCGCGCGGAACGCGCTCGCGAGCGGCTCGTTGTAGCGGATGTCGAGGTAGTCGACGTCGCCCCAGACGAGCTCGAGCTCGGCGCCGGTGGCCGCGGCGCCGGCGCGGAAGCAGCCCTCGACGCGCGGCTTCAGCTCGGCGAGCTCGGCCGCGCTCGCGGCGCGCACGTAGAAGCGGCCCTCGGCGCGCTCGGGCACGACGTTCGGCGCGCGGCCGCCGTCGGTGATGATGCCGTGGATGCGCTCGGTCGGTCGGATGTGCTGGCGCAGCGCCGCGACGCCCTGATAGGCGAGCACGAGCGCGTCGAGCGCGTTGATGCCGCGCTCGGGCATCGCCGCCGCGTGCGCCGCGCGGCCGCGGTAGACGACGTCGACCTCGGACATGCAGACGCAGGGCATGTTGACGACGTTGACGCTCGCCGGGTGGATCATCATCGCCGCGTCGACGCCCTCGAGCGCGCCGGCGCGCGCCATCAGCTCCTTGCCCCCGCCGCGCTCCTCGGCCGGCGTGCCGAGCACGCGCACGCGGCCGGGCAGCCGCGCCCCGAGCGCCGCGAGCGCG
The DNA here is from genome assembly GCA_964597285.1 of uncultured Spirochaetales bacterium. GTDB lineage: Bacteria > Myxococcota_A > UBA9160 > UBA9160 > SMWR01 > JAHEJV01. Next base: position 3,858 of record CAZQYK010000310.1, on the reverse strand, counting down.
AGCCCGGCGCCGACGCCGGCCGTCGCGATCAGGTTGTGCCCGCACGCGTGGCCGACGCCGGGCAGCGCGTCGTACTCGGCGAGCACCGCGACGCAGGGACCCCGCGCCGCGCCGAACTCGGCCGCGAAGGCGGTCTCGAGCCCGTACGCGCCGTCGGCGACGTCGAGCCCGGCGTCGCGCAGCGTCTTCACGAGCAGCGCGGCGGCCTCACGCTCCTCGAACGCCAGCTCGGGCCTCGCGTGGATCGCGCGCGACACGCGCAGCAGGTCGTCGCGCAGGCGGTCGACCACCTCGCAGACCTCGCGCTTGAGCGCCTCGACCTCGTTCGAATCGTCGCGCTCGAGCACCTCGACGTCGCCGGACATGAGCCCTCCCGCGGCTTTGCGCCGCGCCAGTGTAGCTGCCAACGTAGCGGCGGAGCACGCGGGAGGAGCGGTGCGCGCGATCGTCGTCGACCGGTGGATGGAGCCCGCGGAGCTCGCGGTGCGCGACGCTCCCGAGCCCCCGCTGCGCCCCGGGAGCGTCGCGATCGACGTGCGCGCCGCAGGCTGCAACTTCTTCGACGTGCTGCTCGTGCAGGGCCGCTACCAGGTGAAGCCGCCCTTCCCCTTCGTGCCGGGCGGCGAGCTCGCCGGTACGGTGCGCGCGGTCGGCGAGGGCGTTCGCGGCTTCGCGGTGGGCGACCGCGTGCTCGCGTCGGGCACGACGGGCGCCTTCGCCGAGATCGCCGTCTGCGACGCGCACACCGTCTTCGCGCTGCCCGACGGCATGACCTTCGAGGAGGGCGCCGCGCTCCCGGTGATCTACCCCACCTCGTACGCCGGTCTCGTCGACCGCGCCGACCTGCGCGCCGGCGAGACGCTGCTCGTGCACGCTGCGGCCGGCGGCGTCGGGCTCGCGGCGGTGCAGATCGGCCGCGCGCTCGGCGCGCGCGTGATCGCGACGGCCGGTGGAGCAGAGAAGTGTGCGATCGCGCTGCGCGAGGGCGCCGAGGCGGCCATCGACTACCGCGCCGAGCGCTTTGCCGAGCGCGTGCTCGCGCTCACCGACGGCCGCGGAGCCGACGTGATCTACGACCCGGTCGGCGGCGACACGACCGACCAGAGCCTGAAGTGCATCGCGTGGAACGGCCGCCTGCTCGTGATCGGCTTCGCGAGCGGTCGCATCCCGGAGATCCGCGCGAATCGGATCCTGCTGAAGAACATCGCCGTCGTCGGCCTGCACTGGAGCGCCTGGGCGGAGAGGGAGCCGGCGCGCGTGCGCGGCTGCTTCGAGGCGCTGTTCCGGCTGCACGCGCGCGGCCAGATCGCGCCGCGCATCAGCGAGCGCTACCCGCTCGATCAGGTAGCGAAGGCGCTCGAGGCGCTCGCCGGCCGCGCGACCCACGGGAAGCTGATCGTCGAGCTCTGAGCGCGCGGGGCGCGCCGCTCCGAGTCGTCCGTACGGCCGCGGCGGATGCGCCCCTAGGCCGCCCCCCGACACCTCGAATCGGGGCCTGCCCGGCGGACCGCCTCCGTCCCCCGGTGATAGGCTGGCGATCCGGCCTTCGTCCCGACCGTTCGGGACCGACGGTGGAGGTGCGTCATGCGTTTGGGCGTCCGAATGTTGCTCACGTTCCTCGGCGCTCCCGCGCTGGCCCTCGCAGCGGCGCCGGCCGCGGCCGGCCTGCTCGGCGGCCTGCTCGGCGGCGGCGGAGGCGGCTCGTCGTCGTGCGGCGACGGCAGCACCGCGCCGGCCTGCGTCGGCGCGTTCTCCGCGCCCTTCGACGAGCCGACGATCGACGGCGTGCCGACCGCCGAGAAGTGCGTCTCCGACGGCGAGGGAGGCCTGTCGTGCAAGCCCGCGGCCGGCACGCTGATCGGCCTCCACGACGGCCGCTACCTCTACTTCAACGCGCTCGAGGGCACCGAGAACGTCGAGTTCAGCATCGTGGCCGAGTTCGGCCAGCAGGCGCTGAACGACCAGACGCGCGTGCTCTCGCTCGGCGCGGGCGACGCGCCGAGCTGGATCCAGCCGACCCCGGTCGACGGCGGCGCGAACCCCGACGGCTCGGAGCCGCTCGCAATCGTGCCGCTCGGCGTCAACACCGGCACCGACGGCGCCGACGGCGCGCTCTTCTGCGCCGACGTCGCGCAGCTCGCCGACGGGCGCATCCTCGCGGTCGGCGGCACCGACTACTACAGCGAGCCCGGCATCGAGGGCTTCCCCTTCGGCGTCGCGGAGCTCGAGGGCCTGCGCAACGCGCGCATCTTCGACCCGCGCACCGACTCGTGGACGCAGACCGCGAGCATGAACTTCGGCCGCTGGTATCCGACGATCGTCACGCTCCCGACGAGCGACGTCTTCGTCGCGAGCGGCGTGACGAAGCTGCTGAAGCCGGTCTACCCGGAGGCGCCGGTCCAGTCCGGGCGCAACGTCGTGCAGACCGAGACCTACGACGCCGCGTGCGCCACCTGGGAGGACAACGGCGCGCTCGGCCAGCGCTCGCTGCCGCTCTTCCCGCGCCTGCACCTGCTGCCGGACGGCCGCGTGCTCTACAACGCCGGCGGCCAGGCCTTCAACCCCTTCGGCCAGGCCTACGACCAGGCGCTGTGGAACGTCGTCGGCGCCTACGACCCGGCGACGCGGGCCTGGAGCGACGTGGCCTACGCCGGCTTCCCGCTCCAGCTCGACGCGGTCGCACTCGACCAGATCTCGCACGCGCTGAACCCGACGAACCCCGCTTTCGTCCGGACCCTGCTCTCGACGCTGCTCGGCGCGACCTTCACGAGCCCCGACCAGCTGCTCGGGACGCTCGGCACGCTGCTCGGGCTCGCGGTCGACCCCGACCTGGTCGAGCGCGTCGTCGGCTCGGGGATGCGCGGCTCGACCTTCTCGGTGATGCTGCCGCTGCGGCCCGACGTCTCCGGCCGCTACCGCCGCGCCGAGTTCCTGACCGCCGGCGGCGTGCTGACCGGCGGCGCCGCGACGAACCCGGGCCTGTACCTCGCCACCGACGCGAGCCGCATCGACTCGATCGACGTCGCGAACGGCTCGTTGACCTACGGCTCGCGGCTCACCGGGCGCCTGAACGAGCCGCGCTGGTACAGCAGCGGCGTGCTGCTGCCCGACGGCTCGGTGATGGCGTTCAGCGGCGGCGACCGCGACGGCGTCGTCGGCCCCGGGCTCGAGTTCCCGGTGAGACACGCCGAGCGCTTCGACCCGGCGACCGGGAAGTGGACGCTGATGGCGACGCCGAACCGCCCGCGCACGTACCACAACACCGCGGTGCTGATGCCCGACGGCCGCGTGCTCGTCGGCGGCCACGCGCCGATCACGACGGCCTACCTCTCGAACGTCGACCTCTCGGCGCTCGGCTTCGCGCCGAACGACGGCCGCGACCCGAGCTTCGAGATCTACAGCCCGCCGTACGTGTTCCGCTCGGACCGCCCGGTGATCTCGAACGCGACCGCGAGCGCGCGCAAGCTCGACTACGGCCAGACCCACAACGTCACGACCCCGCAGGCGTCGAGCATCGAGTCGGTCGTGCTCGTGCGCTTCACCGACACCACCCACCTCGTCGACGCCGACCAGCGCTCGGTGGTGCTGCCGATCGTCGGCACCGGCAGCAACCGCGTCACGGTGCGGATCCCCGACGACCCGGCGGTGCTGCCGGCCGGCCACTACATGCTCTTCATCAACAAGGGGAGCTTGAACCGCCCCGGGTTTCCCGGAGACTCCATTTCTTGGGAGAATGGAGTTCATGGGACACCGAAACCGATACTCGCAGGAGGTCCGGGAGCGGGCCGTGCGGATGGTGCTCACCCACGAGGGCGAGCATGAATCTCGGTGGGCGGCGATCCAGTCGATTGCCGGCAA
>CAZQYK010000309.1:0-7358 GCA_964597285.1 uncultured Spirochaetales bacterium | reverse complement strand
TTGCCGCCGGCGACCGACCAGCCGGGCAGCCCGGCCAGGGCCTCGGCGAGCGCGGCCTCGGAGAGCGGGGTGCGGCTCACGTCCTTCCTCCTTCGGGTGGGAGCGGCGAGATCACGCCGCGCTCGCGCAGCGCTGCGCGCTCGCCCTCGGCGACGCCGAGCTCGCGCAGCACCGCGTCGGTGTGCTCGCCGAGGCACGGCGTGCCCGAGATCGGGCCCTCGGGCGCGCCCGACAGCTTGACGGGGTTGCCGACGACCAGCATCGGCCGCCCGGCGTCGGCGCGCGGCACCTCGACCAGCATGTCGCGCAGCGCGACGTGGGGGTCGCCGACCAGGTCCTCGGCGCGGTTGCTCGGGCCGGCCGGGATCCCCTGCTCGGCCAGCAGCCGCGACGCCTCGAGCTTGGTCTTGTCGCGCGCCCACGCCTCGACGGCGGGCCGCACCACCGAGTCGCGGTGCCGCGCCCAGCCCTCGCGCGTCGCGAAGCGCGGGTCGCTGCACCAGCCCGATTCGCCGATCGTCCGCGCGAGCGCCTCGAGCTGGTGGTCGCGGAAGATCGCGACGACGAAGTGCCCGTCCGACGCCGCGAAGGCCGCGACGAGGCCGGTGCGCCCGGCCGTGGCCGCGCTCGGCGGCTCGCCGAGCGACCACATGAACGGGACCATGTCGGTCATCGCGACCATCGCGTCGTACATCGCGACGTCGACGTGCTGGCCGCGGCCGGTGCGCTCGCGCTGGCGCAGCGCCGCGAGCGTGCCGATCAGCGCATAGAGCGCGCTCGCGTTGTCGCCGAGCGCGCCGGCGACGACGACCGGCGGCGGCTCGCCCTCGCGCCGCAGCGGCTCGTAGAGCCCGGCCATCGCCTCGACGACCGGCGCGTACGCGGGCCAGTCAGCGTAGGGCGTGCCCGGCGCGTGGCCGAAGCCGGAGATCGACACGTAGATGAGCCCGGGGTGCAGCGCCGCGAGCGCGTCCCAGCCGAGGCCGAGCCGCGCCATCGTGCCGGCCTTGAAGTTCTCGGCGAGCACGTCGAAGCGCGGCACGAGGCGGCGCAGCAGCGCGGCGCCGGCGGAGTCCTTCAGGTCGATGCCGATGCTGCGCTTGCCGAGGTTGTTGCGCAGGTAGGTCGCGCCGACGCGGCGGCCGTCGCGGTCGGTGACCTGCGGCCGCGAGCCGCGCCCCGACTCGCCGTGGCGCGGGTGCTCGACCTTGACGACGTCGGCGCCGAGCGCCGCGAGCAGCTGCGTCGCGAACGGCAGCGCCTGCATCTGCTCCACCGCGAGCACGCGCAGGCCGTCCAGCGGCCGGGCGGGACCCCGCTCGGGGTGGCGCACCTCGTTCAAGCGCAATGACGCGGTCCTCCCAGCCCCCTTTTGTGGCGCATCCGGAGGGGGCCGCGCCACACCGCGCGCGCCGGCCCGTTTGCGCGCCGCCGGGCCATCGCGTAGAACCTCGGCGCGCCGGCCTCCTCGGTCCACCCGCCGGCGGAGGAGAGCCATGCCCGCCGAGTCCTTCCACCAGTTTCGCGGCACCGAAGGCTACATCGCTTCCGCGCCACTGATCGACGCCGTCAACTGCGCCGTCGCGCTTGAGCGCCCGCTGCTCGTCAAGGGCGAGCCCGGCACCGGCAAGACGCTGCTCGCGCGCCACGTGGCCGAGGGCCTCGGCATGCCGATGGAGTCGTGGCACATCAAGAGCACGTCGAAGGCGGCCGACGGGCTCTACGTCTACGACACGATCCAGCGCCTCAACGACGCGCGCTTCGGCGACGGCGACGTCAAGGACGTGCGCCGCTACATCCAGTACGGCCCGCGCGGCCGCGTGTTCGCCGCGGCCGAGCGCCACGTGCTGCTGATCGACGAGGTCGACAAGGCCGACGTCGAGTTCCCGAACGACCTGCTGCACGAGCTCGACGAGATGCGCTTCAACGTGATCGAGACCGGCGAGGAGGTGGTCGCCGCGAAGCGCCCGGTCGTGATCATCACGTCGAACAACGAGAAGGAGCTGCCGGACGCGTTCCTGCGCCGCTGCGTGTTCTACTTCATCGACTTCCCCGACCCGAAGCTGATGCGCGAGATCGTCGACGTGCACCACCCGAATCTCGATGCGACGCTGCTCGACCAGGTGCTGATCAAGTTCTACTGGCTGCGCGGCCAGACCGAGCTGCGCAAGCGCCCGTCGACCTCGGAGCTGATCGACTGGATCGCGGCGCTGCTGCGCTCGGGCGTGACGCAGCAGCAGGTGGAGCAGCACCTGCCCTTCCTCGGCACGCTGCTGAAGAACGAGCAGGACACCGACGCGCTCGGGCGCTTCCGCGAGGCCGGCGGCGCGCTGCCGCGCAGCTGGGCCGACCTCGGGCCGCAGTACCAGCAGTAGCCCCGTGTTCCACGAGCTCTTCTACGGCCTGCGCGACGAGGGGGTGCCCGTCGCGATCCAGGAGTGGATGATGCTGATGCGCGCGCTCGAGATGGGGCAGCACGGCGCGTCGCTCGACGGCTTCTACCACGTCGCGCGCGCCTGCCTCGTCAAGAGCGAGACCTACTTCGACGCCTTCGACCGCGTGTTCCTGCGCGTGTTCCAGGGCGTCGAGGGGGAGCTCTCGGCCTCCGACGAGCTGATGGAGTGGCTGCGCGACCCGAAGAACTTCGAGGGCCTGAGCGACGAGCAGCGCGCGCTGCTCGAGGAGCTGTCGCGCGACGAGCTGCTGCGCCGCTTCCTCGAGACGCTCGAGCGCCAGACCGAGCGCCACGACGGCGGCGGGCGCTGGATCGGCACCGGTGGGCACTCGCCCTTCGGCCACGGCGGCGAGCACCCGACCGGGATCCGCGTCGGCGGCGAGGGCCGGCGGCGCTCGGCGATGAAGGTGGCCGCGGAGCGCCAGTTCCGCGACTACCGCACCGACGAGACGCTCGACCTGCGCGGCACCGTCGTCGCCCTCAAGCGCCTGCGCCAGCTGACGCGCCAGGGCCGCCCCGACGAGCTCGACCTCGACGAGACCGTCGACGAGACCTGCCGCAACGCCGGCGAGATCGAGCTCGTGTTCCGCCCGGAGCGGCGCAACAACGTGCGGCTGCTGCTGCTGATGGACGTCGGCGGCTCGATGGACCCCTACTACGCGCCGGTCTCGCGGCTGCTCACCGCGCTGCACGCGACGCGCGGGCTGCGCGACTTCCGCGCGTACTACTTCCACAACTGCGTCTACGAGAACGTCTACGAGGACGCGCGCCTGCTGCGGCGCTCGGCCGTGCCCACCGGCGACCTGTTCCGCCAGCTCGACGAGCGCTGGAAGGTCGCGGTCGTCGGCGACGCGGCGATGCACCCCCACGAGCTGATCGGCGCCTTCGGCAACATCGACCCGCGCCGCGAGGTCGAGACGCCGGGCGTCGCGTGGCTCCAGCGCATCGCCGACCACTTCGAGCGCTGCGTCTGGCTGAATCCCGACCCCGAGGAGAGCTGGCCCCACACGCGCACGACGCGCGTGATCGGGAGCCTGTTCCCGATGTTCCACCTCTCGGTCGACGGCCTCGAGAAGGCGGTCGCGGCGCTCGTGGGCGCGCGCAAGGTCGCGTAGACTCCCGCTTCCAACGACGGAGGACCCCCCGATGACGATCTCGGTAGGCCAGAAGATTCCCGACGTGACCGTCAAGACGATGGCCGAGGGCAAGATGCAGGACGTCTCGACGGCGCAGCTCTTCGCGGGCAAGAAGGCCGTGCTCTTCGCGGTGCCCGGCGCGTTCACGCCGACCTGCTCGATGCAGCACCTGCCCGGCTTCGTCACGAAGGCGAAGGACATCAAGGCGAAGGGCGTCGACCTGATCGCCTGCGTGTCGGTGAACGACGCCTTCGTGATGGACGCGTGGGGCAAGGTCAAGGGCGCCGGCGTCGACGTGATGATGCTCGCCGACTGCATCGCCGACCTCGCGAAGGCGCTCGGCCTCGACTTCGACGGCTCGGGCATCGGCTTCGGCACGCGCTCGCAGCGCTACGCGATGGTGATCGACGACGGCGTCGTGAAGGCGCTGCACGTCGAGAAGCCGATGAAGTTCGAGGTGAGCAGCGCCGAGTCGGTCCTGGCGTCGCTGTAGGCGCCGTGCCCGTGGACCTCGCCGCGCTCTCCGCGCTCGAGCTGCCCGACCCGCAGGGCGAGCCGCACCGCCTCGGCGACTACTGGGCCGAGCGGCGCACGGCGCTCGTCTTCCTGCGCCACTTCGGCTGACTGCTGTGCCGCGAGCACGCCGCGCAGTTGCGCGACGCGTACGGCGCCGTCCAGAAGGCGGGCGGCGAGGTGGTGGCGGTCGGCACCGGCAACCCGGGCCTTGCGCGCGCGTTCGTCGAGGACTACCGCATCCCGTACCCGGTGCTGCTCGACGCCGACGCGCGCGCGGCGCGCGCGGCACACCTCGGGCGGCTCTCGTTTTTCGGCATGTTCCACCCGGCGTCGTGGGCCGGCACGCGGCGCGCGTGGCGCGGCGGGCACCGGATCGGCGCGGCCGGAAGCCGGGTCACGCAGCTCGGCTCGACCTTCGTGATCGGCCCCGGGCCGGAGCTCGTCTACGCGCACCGCGACGCGCACAGCGCCGACCACGCGCCGCTCGAGGCCGTCCTCGCGGCGCTCGAGGCCGGGACGGGGCGCGCGGCGGAGAAGAAGGAGCAGGAGTAGTCATGGGACGTCTCGAGGGGCGCGTCGCGCTCGTCACCGGCGCCGCGTCGGGCATCGGTTTCGCGACCGCGCTGCGCTTCGCGCGCGAGGGCGCCGCCGTCGTCGGGCTCGACCTCGCCGAGTGCGCCGACTGGAAGCAGGTCGCCGACGCCGCGCCGGCCGCGTCGTTCCACGTGGCCGACGTGCGCGACGCCGCGGCGCAGCAGGCCGCCGCCGACGCGGCGCTCGCCGCGCACGGCCGCATCGACGTGCTCGTCACCGCGGCCGGCATCGCCGGCGGCGGCCCGGTGCACCTGATCTCCGCCGAGGACTGGCAGAAGGTGCAGGACGTGAACCTGACCGGGACCTTCCTGTCGGCGAAGGCCGTGCTGCCGGCGATGCTCGAGCGGCGCAGCGGCAGCATCGTCACCGTCGCGAGCGTCGAGGGCCTCGAGGGCGCCGAGGGCGGCAGCACCTACAACGCGTCGAAGGGCGGCGTGATCCTGCTGACGAAGAACCTCGCGATGGACTACGGCCGCATGGGGATCCGCGCGAACTGCATCTGCCCGGGCTTCATCGACACGCCGCTCTTCCGCCAGGTCGTCGGCGGTGACGCGTTCCCGGAGAAGTACCGCGAGCGCATCCGCGAGCAGCACAAGCTCGGCCGCTTCGGCCGCCCCGACGAGGTCGCCGCCGCGGCGCTCTTCCTCGCCTCCGACGACGCGTCGTTCGTCCACGGCGTAGCCCTCCCGGTCGACGGCGGCTTCACCGCCGGCCACGCCGTCGGCGTCGTGGAGCTGATGGGGCTCTCGGGGAAGTAGCGGCCGACCGGGGAGCTCCGCCACATCGGGCGTAGTGCGACCACCGACTCTCGATGCGGAGATTCCCGATTGCGGCGGGGTCGCATTGCGTCGCGCCGTCGATTCTCGCGCTGGCCCTCACGGCGCCCGCCGCTGCGGCGCCGTTCTTCGTCGCGCCGGTCTCGGGCGACTGGTTCGACGGCGCGAGCTGGAGCAGTGGGGTCGCACCGACGGCGACCGATGGGCCGGTGATCGACAACGGTGGGATCGCGACCGCGTCGAGCGCGTCGCCGGGCCTCGCGGGAGGCCCGCTGGAAGCCGCGAGCCTCGCGGTCGGCTCGCGTGTCGACCTCTCGCGTCCGGCCGACGCGAGCGGCGCGCTGTGGACGACGGATCTCGACCTCGCGATCGCGGGCAACCTGAGCGTGGGCGCCGGTGTGGCAGGCGTCGAGCCGGCTCTCGACGCGGTCTGGGGGTCGCTGGCGGTCGCGGCAGGGAGCCAGGTCGCCGGGAACGTGCGGGTCGGTGGCGCGACGATCGTCGGCGTCGCTGGCTTCGGGAGCGCACAGGGCGTCCTCGCCATCGGCGGCGGCCTCGAGACGCGGGAGATTCTCACGATCGGCGCGAACGGCCTCTCGGGATCCGCCGACGGTAAGGCCGACGTCGGCGGCGACGTCCGGGTGATCGGGGAGCCCCTTCCGGATTTCCCGGTGAGCCTCGCCGAGGTGTCCGTGGGCGTGGGCTTCGGGCTCGGCCCGGACGCTGCAGAGGGCCCGACGCGCGGCCGTCTCGCGGTGGTCGGGGACCTGCTCGTCTCGTACGAACACGAGGTCGGCAGTGCGCTGCTCGTCGGCCGCGCCCAGGGCGACGCCAGCGTCGACGGCGCGCTCGCGGTCGGAGGCGACCTGCTCGAGTTCGGCACGATCCAGGTCGGCCACGCGAGGAACAGCGACTTCGGCGGCAACCCCGATGCGATGGCCGACGCCATCGGCGAGCTGCACGTGACCGGTCTCCTCGGAACCGTCCCACGATTCTCGTTCAGCTTCGTGCCGACGCTGACCGTCGGCGTCACCGAGCTCAACCCATTGCGGGGAGGGCACGCGACCGCCAGCGGCCGAGCGACGATCGGAGCGATCGAGCCCCGCGCCATCGCGGTCGGCGTCGCCGAGGCGGGCCCCGCGACGGGCGAGCTCGAGATCGGGAGCGGCGTCGCCTCCGGCGGCGTCGGCGCCACTTGGAGCGATGCCGACGCGCACGGGACGCTCGTGACCGGCGGCGACCTGGAGTTCGTCACGGTCGGCTCGAGCCAGGGCGGAGGGACCTTCAGCGCCGCGCAGGGCGGCGTGCTCCCCTTCGTCGTCGGAGACGCCGTCGGTCGCGTCGACGCCGCGGGCTCCACGAAGGCCGCGGTCGTCGGGCGGGTCGAATCGGACGGCGACGCCGATGGCGAGCTCGCGGTCGAGGCCGTCGTGCGCGGCGGCAACGCGGTGTCCGTCGGAATCAGCTCGCTCGGAGCGGGCACGGCCGAGGGTCGCATGCTCGTGCGCTCCGGTGGCATCGACACCGTGAACGTCCGCGTGGGCGTCCTCCGGGGCGTGCCGCCGACGCCCCGCACCGACCACACCGCCGACGGCACGGTGACCGGCCGGCTCGAGAGCACCGGCGACGTGACCACCATCTCGCTCGCCTTCGGCGGCGACGCGGTCGGCCACGCCAACGCGCGCTCGACCGGCCACGCCGACGGCACCTGGATCCTGCACGCGGGCACCTACACCGGACGGCGTCTGACCGTGGGCCTCAGCGAGGGCAGCGGCACCGCCGTCGGCCGCGTCGAGCTCGACCGGATGCGGGTCTTCCTCGACGAGCTCGTGCTCGGCGACGGCGCGACGCTCGCGATCGACGTCCGCGGCCTCGAGCACT
>CAZQYK010000308.1:0-4321 GCA_964597285.1 uncultured Spirochaetales bacterium | reverse complement strand
CGCGAGCACGTCGAGCGGCGCCTGGGAAGCGACCATCACGTTCGAGCCGTCGGGAGGCCGGTAGAGCTCGACGTGCGCGAAGGCCTCGTTCAGCGCCGCGAGCAGCGAACGCATCCGCGGCAGGTCGACGTAGGAATCGCCGATCCACTGCACGAAGACGCCGTCGGGCGCGAGGCGCGTGCGTACGAGCTCGAAGAACTCGCGCGTGTAGAGGTGCGACGCGCCGGAGGTCCACGGGTGGCTCGGCTGCGAGACGATCGCATCGTACGCGCGGTTGGCGAGGATCAGCGCGCCGCGCGCGTCGCCGAGGCGCAGCCGCACGCGCGGGTCGGCGAGCGGATCGCCGCCGTCGCGCGGAGAGACGGAGCGGTTCGCGTCGACGACCTCGGGCTCGAGCTCGATCACCTCGACCGAGCCGACCGTCCGCGGCACCGACTGGAGCGTGATCCCGCCGCCGAGCCCGATGATCAGCATCTCGTCGGTGTCGGGCCGCAGCAGGCCGGGCAGTAACGAGAGCCAGCGCGCGGTGTAGTTCGTCGACGGGTAGCCGGGCCGGTGGACGAAGGACTCCGGCAGCCCGTTGGTCGTCAGGCGCCAGCGGCCGCCGATGTCGATCAGCGCGACGGTCGCCGAGCGACCGACGGCGAAGTACGAGAATGGCCCGGAATACTGCCCGCCGAGCGGCGAGCGCCGCAGCAGGTCGTCGGGGCGGACGACGGTGACTGCCGCGAGCGCGAGCGCGGCAGCGCCGCCGGCCGCGAGCACGACGCCGCGGCGCGGCGCGAGCGTCCCGGCCGCGAACACCGCGAGCGCGAGGTTCAGGCCGACACCGACGAGCAGCGTGCCGGTCAGCGACAGCGCCGGCAGCAGCACGTAGCCGGTTCCCACCGCGCCGAAGATCGAGCCGACCGTGTTCCACGCGTAGACGCGCGCGCTCGCGGCGCTCGCCTCGCTCGCGTCGCGCGCGAGCAGACGCACGGCGAACGGGAAGCTCGCACCGATGCAGAGCGTCATCGGCAGCAGCAGCGCGCCGCCGAGCAGCGCGCCGGCACCGAGGTCGAAGGCTCCGGCGCCGAGCCAGGCGGCGACCTCGGGCAGGTGATCGGCGGCGCGGAACGCCGCCCACGCGGCGAGGGCCGTCGCGAGCTGCGCGACCGCGAAGCCGCGCGCGGACGCCTCCGCCGAGCGCGCCCAGCGCGACGCCACGGCGCTGCCGAGCGCGATGCCCGCGAGGAAGCTCGCGAGCATCGTCGAGAACGCGGCGGTGCTGGTGCCGAGGAGCTGGCCGAGCAGGCGCATCCACAGCACCTCGTAGCCGAAAGACACCGCCCCGGAGACCGAGATCGCCGGCAGCACCCAGTGCGCGCCGCGCACGCGCCGCGTCGCATCGGGCGGTGCGGCGGGCGCGTGCCGCGCGAGCGCGGCGGCCGCGGCGAACACGGCGACGTTGACGAGCGCGCCGACCCAGACCGTGTGGCGCAGCCCGAGCGCCGGCAGCAGCAGGAACGCGGCCACGGTGGTGCCGGCGATCGCGCCGGCGGTGTTGACCGCGTAGAGCAGCCCGACGCGCGGGCCGATCTCGTCGTCGCTGCGCACGGCGTAGCGGGCGAGCAGCGGGAGCGTCGCGCCCATCAGCGCGGTACACGGCACCAGCACGACGAACGCGCCGAGCAGGTGGAAGGCGTGGGTCGCGGCGCTGAGGCTCTCGGGCAGCGCGTCGAGGCCGCCGAGCCAGCCGAGGTAGAGGCGGCGCAGTCCGGCGACGGCCCACGGCACGCCGATCGCCCACAGCGCGATGCCGAGCTCGAGCACGCCGTAGACGAGCACCGGCCGCCGCACGCGCGGCGCCCAGCGCGCGGCCAGCGCGGCGCCGAGCGCGAGGCCGGCCATGTACGCGGCGAGCACCGCGACGACGGCCAGCTCCGACGTCCCGAACACGAAAGCGAACTCGCGCGTCCACGCGGTCTCGTAGAGCAGCGCCGAGAAGCCCGAGAGGAAGAAGCAGACGAGCAGCAGCAGGAAGGTCATGGCGTCGGGACGCGCTCCGGCAGGAAGGGAGCCAGCGCGCGTGCGACGCCGGCGCGCACGCCGTCGCGGTCGGCGAAGGGCGCGGCGATCGGGATCAGCGCGTAGCGGATCTCGCCGTCTGCCGTCTCGGACTCGAGCACGCGCGCGCGGTCGAGCAGCGCGAGCCCGGCCTGCCGCTCCTGGAGCTTGTTGCCTTCGGCGTCGAGCACGACTGCGTGCAGCGACGCCGCGCGCACGGCGCCTTCGATCGGCGCGTCGGCCGGCAGCTGCGTCCGGCGGTTGCCGATCTCGGCGTCGAGCGCGCGCTGCACGCCGTCCCAGTGCGCGTGGGCGCCCTCGAGGGTCGCGCGTTGCACGAAGAGCGTCGGCACGACCACCGCGTCGAAGCGGGCGCTGGCGGCCAGGCGCCGCACGAAGACCCGCGCCGCGTCGTCGAAGCCGGCCGCGGCGCCGCGCTCGCCCGAGCGGACCTCGCGGATGCTGTCGAGCCACAGCTTGCGCGCGCTCGGGAACGACACCGTCTTGAGGCCGGCGGCGTGGGCGCGGAGGTGGTCCTCGAGGGCCTCGAAGACGACCGGGCTCGACGCGGCGAGATCCTCGGGCATCACCGCGGTGACGTTCAGCGGCAGCAGCACGAGCGTGCCGTGCGCGGCGCTGCTCGAAAGCACCGTCGGCGGCGGCGCGTCGCCGGCGCACGCGGCGGCACACAGCGCAGCCGCGCCGCGCAGCGCGAGCCCGGCCGAGCGCGACCACCGGGGCCCTGCGGGTCGCAGCGGTCTCGAGGCGGCGCTGCGCACCGCGGCGTCCCCGGCAATGGCGATCAAGAAAGGGCTCCCGCGGTTGGAGGTCGCGAAGCGAAGAGCCTACCATGGGACATCATCGCCCGGGAGGCGGAGCCCTCGATGCTCGCGCACACGTTTCCCACCGGTCCGACTCCCGTTCGCGCGGTCCGGAGGCTGCGCGCCGCGATGACCCGCGCGTGCGGTGCTGCGGTCGCGGCGCTCGAACTGGGCTGCGCGAGTCCGGTCGAGGTCGAGTACGACCCGGACCGGGACTTCGCGCGCTACCGCACCTGGGACTGGGTCGCCGGCGAGGCGATCGTCGTCAAGGCTCCGTTCGAGGACGAGGCGACGGTCGCGGCGCTGCTCGCGCGCAGCGTCGAGCAGCAGCTCGAGCCGCGCGGCCTGGTGCGCTCGCCCGGCGGCGGCGACGTGCGCGTCGGGGCGGTGTTCGCCGCGGTGCGCGACCACCAGTACATCGAGCGAGCCGGCGCGCTCGAGACGCTCTCGACGCACCACGAGACGCCCTCCTACGAGACGCAATCGGTGCGCTCCGAGGTGCGCGTCGTCGACCGCTGCCGGGTCTCGCTCTACGTGAGCGACCGCGCGAGCGGCGATCTCGTCTGGCAGGCCTCGGTGGTCGAGCACCGCGCCGGCGGCTGCCGCGCCCGGATCGGCGACGCGGTCGCCCGCCTCGTCGAGCGCTTCCCGCGCTAACTCGTCAGCGCGGCGCTGCGCTCGGCTATGCCGCCTGCTCCTGCTGGCTCTGCTCGCGCTCGATGTGCTCGATCCAGCGCTCCGCCTCGGCGCGGGACTCCTCGTGCACGCGCGCCTTCTCGAACGAAGCGCGCGCGTCGCGCGGGCGCTCGAGGTTCAGCTGCGAGATGCCGAGCAGCAGGTGCGCCTGGCCCAGCTTGTCGAGACCACCCTTGCGGAAGGCCTGCTCGAGCATCGCGATCGCCTCGCTCCACTCCTCGCGCTGCATGTGCACCTGGCCGAGGCGCACGTAGAGCTTGCCGTCCTCGGCGAGCTCCGCCGCCTTGCGCAGCGGCGACAGCGAGGCGTCGTAGTCGCGCGCGGCGATCCAGCTGTTCGCGAGCATCTCGTACGACTCGCGGTCGCGCTCGACCCGTCCCGCGTCGAGCTCGCGCGACAGCAGCTGCGCCGCCGGGTAGGGGAGGTCGTGATAGAGGTAGGAGCGCGCGAAGCGCATCAGCTCCTTGCTGTCGGTCAGGAAGTCCTGCTGGTAGGCGGCCTGCTGCACCGCGAGCGAGGTGTCGTACTCGTTCTTTGCGGCGTACAGCAGCGAGAGCTGAACCCAGTAGGTCTTCGACGGGTAGCGGATCAGCAGCTCCTCGAGCACCGGAACCGATTTCGCGTACTTCTCGTCCTGCGCGTAGAGCGCCGACAGCAGGCGCAGCCACGGCTCCTTCGGCGGCGGCGAGATCTC
Organism: uncultured Spirochaetales bacterium; assembly: GCA_964597285.1. Lineage (GTDB taxonomy): Bacteria > Myxococcota_A > UBA9160 > UBA9160 > SMWR01 > JAHEJV01. The sequence continues at coordinate 64 of CAZQYK010000308.1, read as the reverse complement.
GATCGCCTTCTTCGTGAACGCGATCGCGTGCTGGAAGCGCTTCGTCTGGAAGTGGGCCAGCGCC
>CAZQYK010000307.1:0-3038 GCA_964597285.1 uncultured Spirochaetales bacterium | reverse complement strand
CGGCGAGCGCGACGCGGCGCTGGAGCGCTTCGACCGCGCGCTCGCGCTCGCGCCGGGCGACGTCGACCTCGCGCACGAGGCGGTCGAGCTGCTGCTCGAGGCCGGCCGCGGCGAGGCGGGCGAGGAGCGCCTCCAGGCGCTGCTCGACGAGCGCCCGTACGACCCGCGCGCAGCGCTGAAGCTGGCCGAGCTGCGGCTCGCGCGCGGCGACGACGCCGAGCGCACGCGCGAGCTCGCGCGGCGCGCGGTGCAGTTCGGCGGCGGCGAGCCGGCGCGCGCGTTGCTCGAGCGCGTCGCGCCCGAAGGCGAGGGCGAAGCGGAGCCGCAGAAGGGCTGAGCGCCGAGCCGTCGCCGCACGGAGGCGGGATCCGGCCGGGCTAGGCCTCCGGCTCCACGGCGGCGTCTTCGTCGGGCGGCTCCGTCTCCTCGGCCTGCGCCGCGCCCCGCTTCTCGCGCGGCCGCGAAACCATGTACGCGCGCTCGCGGACGCCGTCGGGGATGTCGGCCTGGCGGATCCACGAGTCGGCGGCCTCGCGGTCGCGCTCGAGCCAGGCGCGCGCGATCACGGTCGTCAGGTAGTCGCGCAGCGGCGGGTCGGTGAAGCTTCCGACGATCGCGAGCGCGCGCTCCGGATCGGGAACCGACAGCACGGTGCGCGCGAACAGGCCGATGGCCGGCTCGTTCCAGCGCGCCGGCTCGAGCGCCTCGACCCACGCCCGCGCGGCGTCCGGGTCGCGGCGCAGCCAGTCGCGGAACGCCTCGGTGACGCCGTCGTCGCGGTCGTGGCCGTCGGGCAGCGTCGCGAGCCACGCGAACGCGGCGTCCGGATCGCTCTGCACCCAGCGCGTCGCGATGCGGCGCGGCAGGCCGGTCGGGCGCTTCGCCGCGGCGATCTTCGGCTCGGCCCAGCGCGCGGCGTCTTCGGGCGCCGCGAGCGCGGCCGCGCTCGCGACGCGCGGAACCATCAGGTTGCGGAAGGCCTCCGACTCGAGGCCGTTCGCCCACTCGAGCGCGGCTTCGGAGCCGAGTCGCACGACGCGGCGCCGCGCGACGATCTCGGCGGCGCGCTGGCGCACCACCTCGGGCAGCGCGTACAGGAACGCGATCAGCTCGGGCTGGCCCGACTCGTCCCAGCCGACGATCGCCGCGTCGGAGGACACCTCGCGGTGGCCGCGGAACGGGATCGTCTGCGCGGTGCCCCACGCTCTCTGCGGGTCGGTGTGCGCCCAGCTGCGGAAGAGCGCGGCGCGCACGTTCGCGTCGTTCGCGCGCCAGTCGGCGGTGGTCCAGCCGTACGCCGCCTGCGGGTCGATCGACGCCCACCACGTCGCGAGGAGCTGGAGCTCGGGATCGCCGCGGTCGAGCGGCGCCGCGTCGAAGCCGGCGCGCACCGCATCGACGTCGTCGGGGCCGAGCGTGGCGAGCAACGTCGCGAGCTGGGCCTGGCGCAGGAGCAGATCGTCACCGGCGAGGATCTCGGCGACGCGCTCGCTAGCGGCCGCGGCCGATTGGGGTCCGGACGCGGCGAAGCGAGCTGCGCCCAAGCCGGCGCCGAGCCCGAGCAGCACGCCGGCAACCAAGGCGATCCAAGCGGGGCGCGACATGGAGGGCGGAGTCTAGGAGGCGCCGGTGCGGCGGCAAGCCCCGGAGCCGGGACGGGTCGTTTGGGCGGAAAACTGCCGCAAAAGGGAAAAGCCTTTCCTCAGGAGGGCGTTACCAGTCCAGCGGACGACCACAAGGCACTGAAATCTCTCATGAATTTCGTGGTTGGCCGGAACGCGTTTCTGGTACGGGAATTGCGTAGCGCTAACGCGAGTTACCTCGCCGTCCGGTCCTCGCGACCGGCAGGGCCAGCAGGGCCAGCAGGGCCCAGGGAGCAAGACGATGAAATCCGTGCGACTCGCTGCGCCGCTCTTCGTGCTGTCGGGGATCGTGTTATTCGCGACCTCGATCGGAGCCGCGCAGGTCTACTCGCTGACGGGCAAGTTCGCCCGCAGCAACGGGGTGTTCATCAACATCCCGCTGATCGGCAACAACCCCGGCAACGTCCCGAACTGCGGCTACACGAAGAACCCGATGGCCGGGATGACGAAGATTCCCGGCGCGACGCCGATCGTGCACGGAATCCGCTCGAGCCTGATGACGACCGGCGTCGCGACGCCGGCGACGATCGGCACGCGCTTCGCGAACCCCGAGGGCTGTCTCTCGGCCGCCGGGATGCTGACCGCGACGGCGGCGGGCACCGGCGCGGCGTTCACGATCCCGACGAAGGCCTTCAGCCGGCCGCTGCCCGGCATGATCCTCGCCGTCAGCGTGCCGCTGCTGCCGAACATCATCCAGCTCGCGACGAGCTTCCAGGTCACCGCGCCGCCGGCGGCGCTCGGCACCGGGCCGGACGCGCCGGCCGGCACGATGAACAACGGCACGAACACGGCGCAGTTCCGCTACTTCCACAAGAGCGCCTGGCTGAGCCAGACCGGCCGCGCCGGATCGATGTTCACGTGGTGCTTCGGCAATCCCGGCTGCTCGCAGGGGACGATGGGTACCTTCATGGGCATCCCCGCCAACGGCGTCAACGGGAACGGCTCGCCGTCGCCGCCGCCCGCCTACCCGGTGCACGAGGTGTTCGTCAAGTACACGCCGGGCCCGAACAAGTTCGGCGGCACGATGGGCCACGTGATCACCTCCGGGCCGGGCTTCTCGTCGCTCGGGATCTCGGCAGCCGGCGCGCTGCAGCTGCTCGGCCTCGCCGGGATGGGCTCTCAGCCGACCGGCCGCGGCTACGCCGACTTCCTGACCGACCCGATCATGGGCGGCCCGGCGTGGGCGATGTTCATGGTCGGACCCGTCCCGATCCCGCAGATCATGGGCACGCAGAACTTGGTGACGTCGGTGATGACGGGCCCCATCCCCGCGACGATGGCCACGGTCGCGACGAACAAGAACTTCGGCTTCCCGTGGACGACGGGGACGGTGCTGGCGCGCAACACCGGGACCGACATCCAGGGCAACCCGGTGGTCGTGACGCTGACCGGGAT
>CAZQYK010000306.1:0-3625 GCA_964597285.1 uncultured Spirochaetales bacterium | reverse complement strand
CCGGTGATGCGGTCGTCCCAGCGCGCGCCGATCGCCAGGATCAGGTCGCAGTGCGTGACGGCCTTGTTCGCGTAGGCCGTGCCGTGCATGCCGAGCATGCCGAGGTGCAGCGGGTGCGTCTCGTCGGCCGCGCCCTTGCCGAGCAGCGTGTTCACGATCGGCGCGCGCAGCTTCTCGGCGAGCTGCAGCACCGCCTTGCCGGCGTCGGCGATCACCGCGCCGTGGCCGACGTAGAGCACCGGCTTGCGGCTCTCGGAGAGCAGCCGCGCCGCCTCGGCGATCGCGTCGCGGTCGCCGCGGCTCGGCACGCTGTAGCCGGGCAGGTCCAGCTCGTCGGTGAAGGGCGCGTCGCACGGCCCCTGGCCGATGTCCTTCGGCACGTCGATCAGCACCGGCCCGGGCCGCCCGGTCGTCGCGACGTGGAAGGCCTCGCGCACGATGCGCGGGATGTCGCGCGCGTCCTTGACGAGATAGGAGTGCTTGACGACGGGGTAGGTGATCCCGGTGACGTCGGCCTCCTGGAACGCGTCCTTGCCCAGCATCGGCGAGATCGTCTGGCCGCAGATCACGACGATCGGCGCCGAGTCCATCAGCGCGGTCAGCAGGCCGGTGACGGTGTTCGTCGCGCCCGGGCCCGAGGTCACGAGCACGACGCCGGGCTTGCCGGTCGAGCGCGCGTAGCCGTCGGCCATGTGGGTCGCGCCCTGCTCGTGGCGCACCAACACGAGCTCGATCTTCGAGTCGACGAGCGCATCGAACATCGGCATCGCCGCGCCGCCGGAGAGCCCGAAGATGTACTCGACCCCTTCGCGCTCGAGGCACTGGATGACCTTCTCGCCGCCAGTCGGGGTCTTGTGGTCCATCTTGCCTCTATCGGTTGCCGGGTTCGGCTCTCGGACCGCAGGATCGGAGGGCAGGGCGCCGCCGGTGAGTCATTCTTCGCCCTCAGACGCCGTTACTGATCCGAATCGGTCGATCGAGCGCCACATTGTAGGGCGAAAACTCGGCTCTGCACGCGAAGGACGAAGATCTCCCCTTGGGGTAGGACTCAACGTGGGAATCTGGCGGCGATCCAGGCCGCCACCCGCTCCATCGCCTCGCGGCGATGCCCCTCCAGATAGTGAGGGGCGCCCTTCAGCTCGGCGTATTCGACGTCACCGGCGCCGGCGGCGTCGCGAATCGCCCGGGCCTGCCACAGCCGGATCTCGGTGTCGGCCGTCGGGTGCAGGATCAGCGTCGGCACGGTCACGCGCGGCAGCGTGTCCGCGAGCCGGGCCCGCGACGACAGGCCCGACCAGGTCGAGAGCCACGCGCGGGCGGTCAGCGTGCGCGCGAGCCCGCCGCGACCGTAGTTCGCGTCGAGCGGGTCCGGGAACGCGAAGAGAGAGCCGAGCGGGCGGTCGTCTGGGTCGATCGTCGGGTCGAGGTAGGCCGGGTCGGCGAGCGTGCGGTAGATCGTCAGGTAGCGCGCCGTGACCGCGCGCTGGCGCCAGCGGCGCCACGCGCCGGGGTCGGCCGCGCGGTCGAGCGCCTTCTCGCGCTCGCGGGCGCGGCGCTGGCTCTCGATCGACGCGCGCGCGATCGCGTCGATGCGCGCGACGCGCGCGCGCTGCGCGGCGCGGTAGGCGGCGAGCCAGTCGCGGTCGTAGCGCGACGGCTCGGGCCATGGCCGCCAGCCGTTGCGCGGGTCGTACATGTCGAGCTCGGACACGACGGCATGCGGATCGCCCTCGTCCGCGACCGACGGGTCGATCACCTGGAGCATGAACTCGCCCTCGCCGGGGTGCGCGGCGATGCCGATCCACGCGTCGCCGCAGCCGGTCTCGCTCTGCGCGAGCGCCATCAGCGAGCCGCCACCGCTGTTGCCGAACAGCACGACGGCCTCGGCGCCGCGCCGGCGCGCCTCGGCGACCGCCGCCTCGACGTCGACGACGCAGGCCTCGTGCAGGCAGTCGATGTCGTTGTTCAGGTAGCGGGTCGCGAAGCCGAGCACCGCGTAGCCGGCCGCCGCGAGCAGCGGGCACGCGTAGTGCACCGAGAAGTCGCCGCGCGGGTGGCTCAGCACCACCGCCGTACGCCAACGCGTGCCGGCCGGCGGCGTCCACCACAGGCCGCGCACGAGCGAGCCGTCGCGCGTCACGACGCGCACCGGCTCGCGGCCGAGCGTGACGCCGGGGTCGTCCTCGGGCAGCGGCCAGAATCCGAATCCGAGCGGTCGCGCCGCGCCGAGCGCGTGGGGGGGCATGCCTGGCCTCGCGTGGGGCGGGCAGTATATGGCCGCTTCGCGTTCTCCTGTCGGATCCGTCGCGGGGGGTCGGGCGGCGGTCTCGTTGGAGCCCCGCCCGGAACCCGGCCGACGGAATCCGCACGAGAAGCGAAGCGAAGACCGACGCTAGGGCCCCCGCACCCGGGGCGCGGACTCGCGGGGGCCGAGGCGGCCGCCCCAGCGCTTCATGTACTCGTCGTGGATCCACTTGTAGGTCTTCTCGAGCCCGTCGCGCAGCGCGATCGACGGCTCCCAGCCGAAGGCCTCGCGGATCCGCGTGTTGTCGCTGTTGCGGCCCATCACGCCCATCGGCGCGTCGGGCGCGTAGGAGCGCTCGAGCTCCACGCCGGCGATTTCCTCGACGATCGACACGAGCCGGTCGATCGACACGAGCTCGCTCGAGCCGAGGTTCAGCGGCTCGGTGACGTCGCCGTCGAGGATCCGGCGCGTGCCCTCGAGACAGTCGTCGACGAACATGAACGAGCGCGTCTGCTGGCCGTTGCCCCAGATCTCGATCGACAGGTCGCCCGAGAGCTTCGCCTCGATCACCTTGCGGCAGACGGCCGCCGGCGCCTTCTCGCGCCCGCCCATCCACGTGCCGAGCGGGCCGTAGACGTTGTGGTAGCGCGCGACGCGCGTCTCGAGCCCGAAGTCCTCGCGGAAGTGGCGGCACATGCGCTCGGAGAAGAGCTTCTCCCAGCCGTAGCCGTCCTCCGGGTCGGCGGGGTAGGCGTCTTCCTCGCGCAGCGCGGTGACGTCGGGGTCGCGCTGCTTCGCGGCGTCGTAGACGCACGCCGACGACGAGAAGAAGAAACGCTCGACGCCGGCGTCGCGCGCGGCGACGAGCATGTGGGTGTTGATCAGGACCGAGAGCATGCACTCGGCCTTGTGGGTCTCGATGAAGCCCATGCCGCCCATGTCGGCGGCGAGCTGGTAGACGCTGCGCGCGCCGCGGCAGGCGTCGACACAGGCGTCGAGGCGCGTCAGGTCGGCGACGCGATTTTCGACCCCGTCGTGGACCTGATACCACTCATCGAGAGGCTTGCGGTCCACCGCGCGCACGCGGCGCTCGCCGTCGCGCACGAGGGCCGCGACCAGGTGTCCGCCGATGAAGCCCCCCGCGCCCGTGACGACGATCCAGCCGGTCATGCTCCCCCTCGATCCTCGCGGGGAGGCCCCGGCGAGGCGTGTCCCTTCCATCGGACCGCGGCGGGCGGCGATTGAGGCCGCTCGCTCACCGCGGCGGGCGGCGATCGAGGCCCTGGGGCGCGGGGCCGCCGCGCTCGCGGCGGCGCTCGCGCTCGCCGCGCCGGCAGCCGCGGAGCCCGGATCGGCGCCGGAGATCCTCGTGCGGCTGCG
>CAZQYK010000305.1:0-2701 GCA_964597285.1 uncultured Spirochaetales bacterium | reverse complement strand
GTCGAGCTGGCGCCCCGCCTGAACGGCCAGGCGACCGGGGGCCTTCAAGGCCTTAGCCTGGCATGCTAAGCATCGCGACTCGCCAGGACGGATCCGCACCCATGAGCTTTTTCCAGAAGATCTTCGGCAGCAAGAACCAGCGAGAGATCAAGAAGCTGCAGCCGCTGGTCGCGAGGATCAACCAGCTAGGGCCGGCCCTGGTCGACAAGTCGGACGCCGAGCTCAAGGCGATGACGGCCGACTTCAAGCAGCGGGTCGACAACGGCGAGTCGCTCGACTCGATCCTCCCCGAGGCGTTCGCGCTGGTCCGCGAGGCCGGCGTCCGCCGGCTCGGCATGCGGCACTACGACGTCCAGATGATCGGCGGCATGATCCTGCACTCCGGCAAGATCGCCGAGATGCGGACCGGCGAGGGCAAGACGCTCGTCGCGACGCTGCCCGCGTACCTGAACGCGCTCGCCGGCAGGGTCCACATCGTCACCGTCAACGACTACCTCGCGCGGCGCGACGCCGAGTGGATGGGCGAGGTGCACCGCTTCCTCGGGCTCGAGGTCGGCGTGATCCTCCACGACCTCGACGACGCCGCCCGCCGCCGCGCCTACGGTGCCGACGTCACCTACGTCACGAACAACGAGCTCGGCTTCGACTACCTGCGCGACAACATGAAGTTCACGCGCACGCAGCAGGTCCAGGGCGAGCTCGACTACGCGATCGTCGACGAGGTCGACTCGATCCTGATCGACGAGGCCCGGACGCCGCTGATCGTCTCCGGCCCGTCCGAGCAGAACACCCAGATCTACGCGCTCGTCGACCGCGTCGTGCCGAAGCTCGTCCGCGGCGAGAAGGGCGAGGCCTCGAAGGAGATCGAGGAGACCGGCGACTTCTGGGTCGACGAGAAGGCGCACAGCGCCACGTTGACCGAGGAGGGCGTGCACAAGGTCGAGAAGATGCTGCGCGTCGAGAACCTCTACGACCCGGGAATGCTGCCGGTGCTGCACGCGGTGAACCAGGCGCTCTCGGCGCACACGCTGAAGCGCCGCGACGTCGACTACGTGGTGCGCCAGGGCGAGGACGGGCGGCCCGAGGTCGTGATCGTCGACGAGTTCACCGGGCGCATGATGCCGGGCCGGCGCTGGTCCGACGGCCTGCACCAGGCGGTCGAGGCGAAGGAGGGGATCCCGGTCCGGAGCGAGAACCAGACGCTCGCCTCGATCACCTTCCAGAACTTCTTCCGCATGTACGACAAGCTCTCCGGCATGACCGGCACCGCCGACACCGAGGCGCCGGAGTTCGCGAAGATCTACGACCTCGACGTCACGCTGATCCCGACCAACCGGCCGATGATCCGCAAGGACCTGCAGGACGTCGTCTTCAAGAGCAAGCGCGAGAAGTTCGACGCGGTCGTCGAGGACATCAAGGAGCGCCACGAGGCGGGTCAGCCGGTGCTCGTCGGCACGATCTCGATCGAGACCTCCGAGATGCTGTCGCGCAAGCTCCAGAAGCAGGGCGTCAAGCACAACGTGCTGAACGCGAAGCACCACGAGCGCGAGGCCGACATCGTGTCGCAGGCCGGGCGCAGGGGCGCGGTGACGATCTCGACGAACATGGCCGGCCGCGGCACCGACATCGTGCTCGGCGGCAACGCCGAGATGCTCGCGCTCGCGAAGTGCGGCGGCGACAAGGAGCACCCCGACTACCCCGACACGCTGGCCCGCTTCGAGGACCAGTGCCGCGACGAGCGCGACGAGGTCGTCGCCGCCGGCGGGCTGCACATCATGGGCACCGAGCGGCACGAGAGCCGCCGCGTCGACAACCAGCTGCGCGGCCGCGCCGGGCGCCAGGGCGACCCGGGCTCGTCGCAGTTCTTCCTGTCGCTCGAGGACGACCTGCTGCGCATCTTCGAGGCCGACCGCGTCAAGCAGTGGTGGGACCGCGTCGGCGTCGAGGACGGCGAGGCGATCGAGAACAAGCTGCTGACGCGCGTGATCGAGAACGCGCAGAAGAAGGTCGAGGCGCGCAACTTCGACATCCGCAAGCACCTGCTCGAGTACGACAACGTGATGAACTCGCAGCGCCAGGCCTTCTACGCCCGGCGCCGCGCGGCGATGGAGCAGGAACCGCACGCCGAGATCCTCGACATCGCCGAGGGCGCGATCGTCGCGATCCTCGACTCGCACTGGCCCGAGAAGGGCGAGCCCGAGGCCGACGACGTCGTCGACCTGGCGAAGGCCTTCACCGCGCAGTTCGGCGTCGAGTTCGACCCGAACGCGGCGCCGTTCCGCGAGGGCGGAAAGATCGCCGGGGACCGCGAGGCGCTCGGCGCCGCGGTGCTCGACCGGGTGAGCGCCGCGCTCGAGGACAAGAAGAAGGAGTGCGACGCGCTCGCCGAGCAGTACGCCGCCGACGGCTACCCCGCCTTCAGCGAGTGCGAGCGCCAGATCCTGCTGCAGATCCTCGACACGCAGTGGAAGGACCACCTCCACTCGATGGACGGGCTGCGCGAGGGCATCGGCATGCGCGCCTACGGCCAGCGCGATCCGAAGCTCGAGTACCAGCGCGAGGGCTTCGGGCTCTTCGAGGAGATGAACGCGCGCATCGACGCGCAGGCGCTCGAGCTCGTGTTCAAGTTCGCGCTGCCGCCGCCGCCCGACGCCCCGCCGCGCGCCGCGGCGCCGGCCGCCGCGCCGCTCGCGGGCCCGCC
>CAZQYK010000304.1:0-4200 GCA_964597285.1 uncultured Spirochaetales bacterium | reverse complement strand
GCCTCCGTGCCAGGTGGCGCCGTCGAGCACGAGCACGCTGCCGGCCGGCATCTCGGCGGCGATCGACGGGCGCGGCGCGTTCGGGTCGGGCACGCCGGACTCGCGGTGCGTGCCCGGCACGACGCGCGTCGCGCCGTTCGCGTCGGTGAAGTCGGTGAGCGCCCAGATCGTCGTGCACATCAGCGGCGGGTGCGGGCGCGGCACGTTCATCACGAGGTCGTCGGGGTGGATCGGCTGCGCGCGCTCGCCCGGGCCGAGGTCCATCGCCGTCATGCCCGAGAGCAGGCAGCCGCGGTCGAGTACGCGCTCGACGAGCGGCAGCACCGCGGGGTGCACCGGCAGCTCCTGGAACACCGGGTCCTTCGCGAGCAGGTTGTAGGTGCGCAGCGTCGCGAAGCCCTCGGCCGGGTTGTTGCGCGGCGCGGCGCCGCTCTCGCGCTCGATGCGCCGCACCGCGGCCACCGCGCGCGCGACCCGCTCGGGCTCGATCACCCGCTCGAGCAGCGTGTAGCCCTGCGCGTCGAGCTCGGCGAGCGCTCGTTCGTGGTCCATCTCGGGGGCCTCCTCAGAGCTTCCGGATCACTTCGTCGGCGAAGCGGCGCATTCCGTCGCGCTTCTCGTCGAGCACCTTCGTGTCGCCGTGCGTGAAGATCCACGGCAGCGTCAGCACGTGGGTGACGACGGCGTCCGCGAGCCTTCGATAGCCGTCGAGCGTGAACGCGTCGCTCGCGCTCGCCATCACGTCGAAGGGCTCGTCGCCGCGGCCGGCCTCCTCGCGGTGGCGCCGCACGGTCGCGATGCACTCGGCGATCTCCGCGCTGGTCTGGAGGTCCGAGAGCCAGCCGTCGTTGCGCGCCGCGCGGCGCAGCGCCGCGTCGGAGATGCCGCCGATCCAGATCGGGATGCGCTCCGGTGGCGCCGGGCTCATCTCGAGCGGGTCGAAGCGGTAATGGCGCCCCTCGTGCGAGACCATCTCGCCGGTCCACAGCTTGCGCAGCAGCTCGATCATCTCGTCGGTGCGCCGGCCGCGGTTGCGGAACTCCTGTCCCATCAGCCGGTACTCGACGTTCGACCAGCCGACGCCGAGCGTCAGCGTCACGCGCCCGCGCGACAGCACCGCCGCGGTCGCGATCGCCTTCGCCGCGAGGAAGGGGTTGCGCATCGCGAGCACGAACACGTTGTTCGTGAAGCGCAGCCGGCGCGTCACCGCCGCGCAGGCCGCGACCGCGACCCACGGGTCGACCCACGGCGTGAAGGCCTCCCAGCGCCGGCTCCCGTCGGGGGTGTACGGATAGGGCGTGTCGAGCCGCTCGGGGTGCACGACGTGGTCGGGGAAGGCCATTGCCTCGAAGCCGCACTCGTCGGCGCAGCGGGCCAGCTCGAGCAGGTGGTTGGGGTCGTTGAATGCGGCCGAGACGACGAACTTCACGGTCTCTCCGGGGGGCGGCCGACGGTACCACGCGTCCGGTAGGATCCGGGAGCCATGCGACCCTCCCGCCTCCTCGCGCCGCTGCTCGCTCTCCTTGCCCTCGCACCGGCGCTCGCGTGCAGCGAGATCGACCGTACGCGCTGGGCGGCCCGCTTCGGCGACGCCGAGGCGCAGCTCGAGCTCGGCGAGCGCCTCGCCGCCGGCGAGGGCGTGCGCCGCGACTTCGAGGAGGCGCTGGTCTGGCTCGAGAAGGCCGCCGAGCAGGGCTCGCAGCCGGCGCGTCAGCGGCTGATCGAGATGTACCGCCAACGCGGCAGCGAGCCCGACGAGCTGCGCCTCGAGCACTGGCTGCGCGTTGCCTCCGACGCCGGTGACGCCCAGGCGCGCTACCAGCTCGCGCTGCGGCTGCGCAAGCGCAACGCGCCGGTCACGCAGGTCGACGAGCTGCTCGAGGGCGCCGCCGAGCTCGGCGACGGCGACGCCGCGTTCGAGCTCGCGAAGGCGATCATCACGCGCGACCCCGAGGAGCGCGACCTCGCGGCGCTCGAGCGCTGGGTGCGCGTCGCCGCCGAGGGCGGCAACGCCGACGGCCAGCGCCTGCTCGGCGAGATGTACGCCGGCGGCATCGGCGTGGAGACCGACTTCGCGAAGGCGCGCAGCTGGCTCGAGCGCGCCGCCGAGCAGGGCGACCTCGACGCGAAGGAGGCGCTCGGCTTCCTCTACCTCGGCGGCCACGAGGGCGTCACCGCGAGCCCGAACGACGCCGCGAAGTGGCTGCGGAGCGCGGCCGACGAGGGGCGCCCGATCGCGCAGAACCAGCTCGGCCTGATGTACGCGCAGGGACTGATCGCCGACCCGGACACGAAGGAGCAGATCGCGTTCTTCACGACCGGCGGCGGGAGTCGCTCGGCCGACGTCGACAAGAACCTCGATCGCCTCGGCGCCGAGGCGCGCGCGAACAACGACCGCCGCGCGGTCGAGTGGTATCGCAAGGCCGCCGCGCGCGACCACGTGCCGGCGATGGCGAACCTGGCCTCGATGCTGATGTCCGGCCGCGGCGTCGAGAAGGACGAGCAGGAGGCGTGGCGCCTGTACGAGAAGGCCGCGGAGCGCGGCGACCCGGTCGCGCAGGCCGCGCTCGCCGAGCGCTACGCGAAGGGCGACGGCGCGGGGCCCGACGTCGAGAAGACGCTCGAGAACCTCCAGGCGTCGGCGCGCGGCGGCTACGCGCCGGCGCAGTTCGCGCTGGGGTCGCTGTACGTCGAGGGCAAGAACGTCGAGAAGGACCCGGCGCAGGCGCTGCACTGGTTCCGCAAGGCCGCCGAAGGGGGCTACGCGCCGGCCGAGCTCGCGGTCGGGACGCTGCTCGCACTCGGCGAGGGCGGCGTCGAGCGCAACGACGACGAGGCGCGCACGTGGTTCGAGAAGGCGGCCGAGCGCGGCTACGCCGACGCGCAGTGGAGCCTCGGCGTGATGCACGAGCAGGGCCGCGGCGGCCTGCAGGCGAGCGCGAGCCGCGCGGTCGAGTGGTGGAAGCGCGCGGCCGAGCAGGGTCACCCGCTCGCACAGGCGAAGCTCGGCGCCGCCTACGCGAAGGGCGAGGGCGTGCGCCGCGACTTCGTCGAGGCCTACGCGTGGCTCGCCGCGAGCGGGCAGCCCGAGGCCGGGCCGTGGGTGGACGCGATGTCCGAGCGCCTGCCCGCGAGCGAGCGCAAGCGCGCGCAGAAGCTCGCCGACGAGCGCCGGACGCTGCGCGACGAGGCCGCCGTCGAGCAGCGCGCCGTCACCGAGGCGCCCTAGCCTTTCAGAAGCGGATCGGCAGCCGCGCGAAGCCCTGCACGAACTCGGTGCGCAGCCGCTCGGCGCCGGCGAGGTCGACCTCGTACCCGGGCGCGCGGCGCAGCAGCTCCTCGAGCGCGATGCGGCCCTCGGCCTTCGCGACGTGGATGCCGAGGCAGGCGTGGGTGCCGTGGCCGAAGGACAGGATCCGCGGCGGGCGGCGCGAGACGTCGAAGCGGTCGGGGTCGGCGAACTCGCGCTCGTCGCGGTTCGCCGACGCGTACAGGAAGATCACGACCTCGCCGGCGCGCAGCTTCTCGCCGTGCAGCTCGACGTCGCGCCGCAGCGTGCGGCCCAGGAACTGCGTCGGCATGTCGTAACGCAGCGCCTCGGTCATCGCGTCGGGCGCGAGCGAGGGGTCGGCGGCCACGGCCGCGCGCTGATCGGGGTGCTCGGCGAGCCGGCGCACGAGGTTCGCGAACACCTTCGGGAAGGTCTCCGAGCCGCCGATCAGCAGCATCGACATGTGCGAGGCGATCTCGGCGTCGTCGAGCCGGCGACCGTCCTGCTCGAAGTCGATCAGCACGTCGAGCGGATGCGCGTTCTCGGTGCCCTGCGCGCGGCGGCGCTCCGCGAGCGCGGCGAAGTACGCGAACATCTCGTTCATCGCCGCGATGCCGTCCTCGGTCATGCTGTCGTGGCCTTCCTCGCGCGCGAAGAAGCGCTTGACCAGCTCGTAGAGCATCTCGGCGTCGTCGAGCGGGATGCCGGCGACCGTCGACGCGACGACGGTCGCGACGCGCGTGCCGAACTCGCCGACGACGTCGCCGCCGCCGCGCTCGACGAGGCCGTCGCGCGCGGCGGCTACGCGCGCGCGGATCGGCGGCTCGCGCCGCCGCCCGCGCGCCGGCCCGAAGAAGGGCCGGAACGCGGCGCGCAGCCGCGTGTGGTCGGGAGGGTCGAGGTTGTTGATCATCGGCGTGACGGGCTGG
>CAZQYK010000303.1:0-6418 GCA_964597285.1 uncultured Spirochaetales bacterium | reverse complement strand
CGCCGGCCGACTGCGGCGGCGCGTTCCGCGCGGCGACGAGACGCGCCTGGAGCGGGAAGCTCGAGCGGTCGACGCGCTCGCCCTCGTCGATCTGGCGGACGGCGTCGAACACGGCCGCCTCGAGCGGGAACGGCGCGTCTCCGGCGCCGCGCTCCTCGAGCGTCGTGTGGAACTCGAAGCTGCCGTCGCCCCACGAGAGCATCCGCACGAGCGCCTTCATGCCCGAGACGCCGCCGACGCGCGCGACGCGCAGCACGCCGCCCTCGAAGCAGATCAGGCCCTCTTCCTCGCCGCTGCGCAGCACGATCGTGCCCTTGCGCGCGGTCGTCGCGAACATCTGCACGATGCTCTGGGGCCCGAGCTCTGCGATCGGGCCGCTGATGCCGCCGAGCCGGCGCGTGTGCTCGGCGCCCTGCACGTCCTCGATGAAGCGCTCGGCCTTCTCGCGCGGGGCGGCGCGCGCGTCGAAGTGGATCGCGAGCGCCGTGACGCGGTCGCCGCTCTCGACGCGCCGCACGACGGCGCCGGGAATCTCGATCTCCTCGTCGCTCTTCGGGTGCCGGAGCGCGACGCGGACGCGCTCGCCGACCGGCATCGTCCCCTCGTCGATCGCGATCAGCACGCCGCTGCGCGACAGGTTCCGCGTGCGGCCCCACAGCGAGCCCGAGTCGGAGTCGATCCGCGCGGCGAGCCGCACGTGCGCACGCGCCGCACGGCGCGCCTCGTCGGGCTGCGGGGCCCGCGTCGCCGCGGGGGGGTCGACGCACAGCGGCGCGAGCCGCTCGCGCACCTGCGCCGGCGACTCGAGGAACTGGACCGCGACGCCGGGCCTTCCGCCGACGCTCGTCATCTCCGGCGGCACGAGGTGCACGACCTCGCCCTCGAGATCGACGTCGCGCCGGCACCACGCGAGGCGCAGCCGCACGCGCACGAGCGCGCGCAGCTCGAGCGCGTCCTCGGTGGCGACGAACACGCCGCCGCTGCACAGGTTGGCGCGGTAGTCCTGCCCGAACGCCTCGGCGTCGGGGTAGACCACCTCGAGCACGTGCCCCTCGTCGGTCACGTCGCGTCGGTCCTCTCCGCCGCGCCGCCCGTCGAAGCGCGGCGCCGGCCTGCCCCGTATCGGCAGAGGGGCCGCGTCGCTGTTGCGTCGCGGACTTCGGCGCGATTCCCCGCGGGGCCTACGCTCGCTCGAGGTAGCGCGCCCGCTCGACGTCGCTGACGCGCGCTTCGACCTGGCGCTGCTCGGTGCGCGCGAAGTGCAGCAGGTGGTCGACGACGGCGTCGCCGAGCGCGCCGCGCGCGAACGCGCTCGCGTCGAAGAGCGCCGCGGCCTCCGGCAGGCTCGCCGGCAGCTGCGGGAGGTCGGCGGCCGCGTAGACGTCGCCGGCGAACGCCGGGCCGGGCTCGAGGCGGCGCTCGAGGCCGTCGAGGCCGGCCGCGAGCAGCCCCGCGTAGACCAGGTACGGGTTCGCGTCGGCGCCGGGGATCCGGCACTCGACGCGCAGCCCCGCGCCCTTGCCGACCACGCGGAAGCCCGCGGTGCGGTTGTCCCAGCTCCAGGCCAGGCCGGTCGGCGCGAAGGTGCCGCGGCGATAGCGCTTGTACGAGTTCGGGTTCGGCGCGAAGAGCAGCGTCAGCTCGCGCGCGTGTGCGAGCAGGCCGCCGAGGAAGTGCCGGAACGCGTCCGACGCGGCGACCGGCGCGCCCTCGAGCGCGCGCTCGCCCGGGAAGGCCGGCTCGTCGGCGTCGCTCCACAGGCTCGCGTGGACGTGCAGCGAGCTGCCGGCGAGGCCCTCGTCGAGCTTCGCCATGAAGGTGAGCCCGTAGCCGGCGCGCGCCGCGACATCCTTCGCCGCAAGCTTGTAGAGCACGTGGCGGTCGGCCATCTCGAGCGCCTCGGCGAAGCGCAGGTTGATCTCGTGCTGGCCGGGCCCCCACTCCCCCTTGCTGAACTCGACCGGGATCGCCGACGCGTCGAGCGCGGCGCGGATCGCGCCGAGCACCGGCTCGACGCGGCTCCCGGACAGCACGTGGTAGTCCTCGACGTAGTGCTGCGTGTGCTCGAGGCCGCGCCAGCCCTTCGCGCGCGCCGCATCGTAGTCGTCGCGCAGCAGGAAGAACTCGAGCTCGCTGCCCATCTTCGCGCGCAGGCCGCGCGCGGCGAGCCGCTCGAGCTGGCGCTGCAGGATCCGCCGCGGCGAGACCTCGACCGGCGCGCCCTCCTCGGTCCACGTGTCGCACAGCACCACCGCGGTCCCGTCGTGCCAGGCCGCGCGGCGCAGCGTCGCGAGGTCGGGCACCGCGTGCAGGTCGCCGTAGCCGCTGTCCCAGCTCGCGAACGCGTAGCCCGGCGTCGGGTCCATCTCCATGTCGCACGCGAGCAGGTAGTCGCACACGTGCATGCCCTCGTAGGCCACCTCGTCGAGGAAGAAGCGCGCCGCGATGCGCTTGCCGACGAGCCGGCCAAAGAGGTCCGGCAGCGCCGTGACGACGGTGTGGATGGCGCCCCCCTCGACCTCGCGGCCGAGCGTCTCGAGGTCGAGGCGCCCCGGCACGGCCGGGGCCTCAGGCATCCTCGGGGTCCACCGGCCGGAACAGCGAGAGCTGCGGCGGCGGACCCTCGTCCCCGACCTCGACCGGGTACTCGTCGGAGAAGCAGGCGTCGCAGAAGCCGTGCTTCAGCCGCTCGCCGCAGCGGCGCAGCCCCTCGAGACTCAGGTAGCCGAGCGAGTCGGCGCCCATGATCGCGCGGATCTCGTCGACGCTGTGCTGGTGCGCGATCAGCTCCTCGCGCGTCGGCGTGTCGATGCCGTAGTGGCACGGCCCGATCGTCGGCGGCGACGAGATCCGCAGGTGCACCTCGCCCGCGCCGGCGTTGCGCAGCAGGCTGACGATCTTCGTCAGCGTCGTGCCGCGCACGATCGAGTCGTCGACGAGCACGATGCGCTTGCCCTGCAGCACCCCGCGCACCGCGTTGTGCTTCACCTTGACCCCGAAGTGGCGGATCGACTGGGTCGGCTCGATGAAGGTGCGCCGCACGTAGTGGTTGCGGATCATCGCCTGCTCGTACGGGATGCCCGACTCCTCGGCATAGCCGAGCGCCGCGGTGTTGCCGGAGTCGAGCACCGGCACGACGACGTCGGCCGCGACCGGGTGCTCGCGCGCGAGCGTGCGCCCGAGCTCCTTGCGGAACTCGTAGACGTTGTGGCCGTTCAGGTTCGAGTCGGGGCGCGCGAAGTAGATGTGCTCGAAGATGCAGAAGCGCTCCGACTCCTTCCGGAACGGGCGCAGGCTGCGCAGCCGGCCGCGGCGCACGACGACCATCTCGCCGGGCTCGAGGTCGCGCTCGTGGGTCGCGCCGATCAGGTCGAGCGCGCAGGTCTCGCTGGCGATTACCCATGCCCCGTCGAGGCGGCCGACCGACAGCGGGCGGAAGCCGCGCGGGTCGCGCGCCGCGACGAGCGCATCGGAGGTCATCATCACGAGGCTGAACGCGCCCTTCAGGCGCGAGAGCGCGTCGATCAGCCGCTCCTCGGGCTGCTGCTCGCGCGAGCGCGCCAGCAGCTGCACGATGACCTCGCTGTCGGCGGTGGTGCTGAAGATCGCACCGCGGCCTTCGAGCTCGCGGCGGATCGGCAGCGCGTTGACGAGGTTGCCGTTGTGGGCGATCGCGATCGGGCCGGCGTCGGTCGTCGCGCAGAAGGGCTGCGCGTTGACGAGCGAGCTGCCGCCGGCGGTCGAGTAGCGCACGTGGCCGACCGCGCAGCGCCCCTCGAGCTGGTCGAGGATGCGCTCGTGGAAGACGTCGGCGACGAGGCCCATGCCGCGGTGGACGGCCTGCGGCCGCCCGGCGCCCGGGCTCGACACGATGCCGCAGCTCTCCTGGCCGCGGTGCTGGAGAGCGTAGAGGCCGAGGTAGGCGATCTTCGCGGCCTCGGGGTGCCCGCTGACGCCGACGACGCCGCACTCGTCGTGGAAGCGGTCGGCGCGGTGCGCCCGGGCCAGCTCGGCGAGCGCGCGGTCGGTGGGGGTCGTCACGGGCTCCTCTCGCGCCGATCAGGCCTCGGCGTCGGCGTTCAGGCGGCGGGGGATCGCGCGCTGCCAGATCTCGCACAGCGCGCCCAGGGGCTCGTCGATCCAGGGCGGCGCCGCGGGGGCGCTGATGCGCAGCCGGTCGCCGCCGGTCGTCCCGATCCGCCGGGCCGGCACGCCACCATCTGCGGCGCGGCGCAGCAGGCCCGGCGCGTCCGAGGTGGCGGCGATCACGCGCCCGGTCGACTCGCCGAAGAGTAGCGCGTCGGGCCGCAACCGATCGGCCAGCTCGACGCGCGCGCCGACGCGGCGGGCGCCGCCGAAGCAGCACTCGGCCAGCGCGACCGCGAGCCCGCCGTCCGAGACGTCGTGCGCCGACGCGACGAGGCCCGCCGCGACCGCGCCGACGAGCAGGTCGGCGAGGCGGCGCTCGTGCTCGAGGTCGACCGCCGGCGGCGGGCCGCACTCGAGGCCGCGGCGCAGCGCGAGCCACTCGCTCCCGCCGAGCTCCTCGCGGCTCTCGCCGAGCAGCACGAGGTCGAGCCCGTCGGCCGGGAAGTGCGCGGTGGCGTGCCGCGTCCAGTCCTCGAGCGCGCCGACCGCGGCGACCGTCGGGGTGGGGAAGATCGCGCGGCCGGAGGTCTCGTTGTAGAACGACACGTTGCCGGACACGACCGGCGTGCCGAGCGCGCGCGCGGCGTCGCCGAGCCCGCGCGTCGCCTCGGCGAACTCCCACATGATCTCGGGCCGCTCCGGGCTGCCGAAGTTCAGGCAGTTGGTCAGCGCGAGCGGACGCGCGCCGGTGCACGCGACGTTGCGGCAGGCCTCGGCCACCGCGGCCAGCGTGCCGACGTAGGGGTCGAGCCAGCACCAGCGCGGGTTGCAGTCGACCGCGAGCGCGACGGCCTTGCGCGTCGCGGTGCCGTCCTCGCGCTTGATGCGCACGAGCGCGGCGTCTCCGCCGGGGCCGATCACGGTGTTGCCCTGCACGAGCTGGTCGTACTGGCGGTAGATCCAGCGCTTCGAGCCGAGCCCGGGCTGGTCGAGCAGCGCGCGCAGCGCGCCGGGCAGATCGTCCTCGGGCGCGAGCGCGGCCGCGTCGAGCTTCAGGCGCTCGAGCCGCCCGGCCGGCGCGGCGAGCGGCCGGTCGAGCTCGGGGCTCTGGCGCGCGACCGGCGCGACCGGGATGTCGACGACCGTGTCGCCGTGCCAGCGGATCCGCATCCGGCCGTCGTCGGTGACGTGCCCGACGACGACCGCGTCGAGGTCCCAGCGCTCGAAGATCGCGATCACCTCGGCCTCGCGGCCCTGCTTCGCGACCATCAGCATGCGCTCCTGGCTCTCGGAGAGCAGCAGCTCGTACGGCGTCATGCCCGACTCGCGCTGCGGCACGCGGTCGAGGTCGAGCTCGATCCCGGTGCCGGCGTTGCTCGCCATCTCGAACGACGAGCAGGTCAGGCCCGCGGCGCCCATGTCCTGGATGCCGACGATCGCGTCGGTGCGCATCAGCTCGAGACAGGCCTCGATCAGGCATTTCTCGGTGAACGGGTCGCCCACCTGCACCGTCGGCCGCTTCGCCTCGCTCGTCTCGTCGAACTCGGCCGACGCGAGCAGGCTCGCGCCGTGGATGCCGTCGCGCCCGGTCTTGCTGCCGGCATAGATCACCGGGTTGCCGAGGCCGGCGGCCTTCGCGAGGAAGATCCGGTCCTCCTCGACGACGCCGAGGTTGAACGCGTTGACGAGGAGGTTGCCGCGGTAGCACTCGTGGAAGCCGGTCTCGCCGCCGACGGTGGCCACGCCGACCGGGTTGCCGTAGCCGCCGATGCCGTCGACGACGCCGCGCAGGAGGTACTGGTGCAGCGGGTCGTCGAGCGGCCCGAAACGCAGCGCGTCGAGCGAGGCCACCGGGCGCGCGCCCATCGTGAAGACGTCGCGCAGGATGCCGCCGACCCCGGTCGCGGCGCCCTGGCGCGGCTCGATGAACGACGGGTGGTTGTGGCTCTCGATCTTGAACACGACGGCGAGCCCGTCGCCGATCGACACGACGCCGGCGTTCTCGCCGGGCCCCTGGAGCACGTGCGGCGCCCGCGTCGGCAGCCCGCGCAGGTACCTCTTGCTCGACTTGTACGAGCAGTGCTCGGACCACATCACGGAGAAGATCCCGAGCTCCGGGAAGCTCGGCGTGCGGCCGAGGATCTCGACGACGCTCGCCCACTCCTCGTCCGAGAGGCCGTGCTCGCGCGCGAGCGCGAGGTCGACCCGGGGCTCGCGGGGCTCGGGCCGTCGGGTCAACGCGCCGCCCCCGCGAGAGCGTCGACGAGCGAGCCGAGCAGCACGCGGCCGTCCTCGCCGCCGAGCCCGGCCTCGACCGCGTGCTCGGGGT
>CAZQYK010000302.1:0-3825 GCA_964597285.1 uncultured Spirochaetales bacterium | reverse complement strand
CTCCTCGAGCAGGTCTTCGAGGGCCTGGCGCTCCTGCTCGAGCTCGTCGGCGCGCGACGCGCTCGCGCGCAGCGCCAGCTCGCGCTCGCCGACCTCGCGCAGCTTCGCCTGCAGCTCGCGGCGCTCGCGCTCGAGCGCGCGGATCTCGTCGGACTGGCTCCGCTCGGCGGGCTCCACCTCGCGCAGGCGGTCGCGCACCTTCGCGAGCTCCTCCTCGATCGAGCGCGCGCGGTCGGCCGAGCGGTCGCGTGCCGCGACGGCGTCGTCGAGAAGCGCGCGCTGGCGCCGCGCGAGGCGGAGGTGGTAGACGAACAGGCCCGGGAAGAGCACGGCCGCCCACGCGCCGAAGATCCCGAGCGCGAGCGGCGAGCCGTTGGGTACCGAGACGAAGACGTCGGAGATCACCGGCAGCACCCGCAGCGCCTCTTCGAACGAGGCCTCGAGGCTCAGCTCCGGCGGCGGCGGCGCGACCTTGCCGCCGCCGACGTAGAGCGGCGTCAAGCCGTCGGCGCCGAGTACCGTGACGATGACGCGCACGCCGCCCCAGCGCACCCACGGCGAGCCCTGCACGAGCTCGGACACGCCGTGCTGGATCTGGAGCGCGATCGGGCCCGCGGCCGGCGACACCGCGGTCGCGGCCTCGACGCGCTCCTGGAACGAGCGGTCGAGCCAGCGCTCGACGCCCTGCACGCTGGCGATCGACAGCGCGAGGAACGCGGCGATCGCGACCAGCGTGACGCGGAAGCCGAGCGCGCGCTCGATGCGGTCGAGCAGCGCGCCGTGGGCGTCGGGCGCCGCGGCCGGCGCCGCGATCGGCCGGGCTACGCCCGGACCGGGCCGCGCGTCGGCGGTCGCGTTCTGATCCGCCATCCTGCGGACCCAGCATACCGGTCTGGCCCCCTCCGCCCCACAGTGCCCGGCCGAAGCGCGGCAGAGGCGTTAACGTCCGGGGCCGTGCGGGTGGTCGACCTCGATCGCGACATGCGCGACGTCATTCCGACGTCGACGAGCCGGGACAGCGACTTCCTGTTCGAGCGCATGACGCGCGGCGTGCTCGACCTCGCCGCGGCGGCGCCCGGGCGGCGGATCCTCGACGTCGCGAGCGGCTTCGGGCAGGATGCGCGCGCGCTCGCCGCGCGCGGCGCGCTCGTGGTCGCGGCCGAGCCGTCGGGCCGGATGTCGGCGCTGGCGCGGATGGGCGACGCCGACGCGGACGGCGCGGCGCCGCGGCACGTGCGCGGCTGGGCCGACGGGCTCCCGTTCGCGAGCGGGAGCTTCGACGCGGTGTTCTGCAAGGGCGCGATCGACCACTTCGACGCGCCCGAGCGCGCGATCGCCGAGATGGCGCGCGTCACGCGCTCGGGCGGCTGCGTGATCCTCGCGATCGCGAACTTCGACTCGCTCGCGTGTCGCGCGGCGCGCGCGTGGGACGCGTGGCGCGGGCGCGGCGGGCGTCCGCTGCCGCGCGGGCGGCGCCACTACGACGTGCCGCACGACCACTTCACGCGCTACGACCTCGATCTGATGCGCGCGCAGGCCGAGGCGCACCTCGACCTGACGAGCGTCGAAGGCGTGTCGCTCGCGTGGGGGCTGCCGGGCTGGTCGCGCGCGGTCGGGCGCCTGCCGGCCGCGCTGGCTCAGCGCGTGCTCGAGGCGCTCGACGCGTGGGCGCGGCGCTGGCCCGGCGGCGCCGACGTCGTGCTGCTCGCGGGCCGCCCGCTGCGGCGCCGGTCGAGCTCGGCGTAGACCTCGGCGGTGCGCTCGGCGACGCGCGGCCACGCGTAGGCCGCGAGCACGCCCTTGCGGCCGAGCGCGCCGAGCTCGGCGCGCGCCGAGGGCTGTGCGAGCAGCAGCGCGATGCCGTGCGCGAGCGCCTCGGCCGACCCCGGCGCGACGAGCAGGCCGCCGCCGCCTTCCTCGATCAGCTCCGGCAGCGCGCCGGCCGAGGTCGCGACGACCGGCGTGCCGCAGGCCATCGCCTCGGCGGCGGGCAGGCCGAAGCCCTCGTAGAGCGACGGCACCGCGACCCGCGCCGCGCGGCGGTAGAGGCCGACCAGACGCGCGACCGACACTCGGCCGACGATCTCGACGCGGTCGGCGATGCCGAGCGCGCGCGCGCGCTTCAGCGCCTCGTTGTCGGGGTGGTCGTCGTCGACGAGGACGAGCCGCGCCGGCCGCTCGAGGCGTGCGATCGCCTCGACGAGCGTCGCGACGCCCTTGTTCGGGTCCGACGCGCGGCCGACGCAGAGGATCTCGTGCTCGCTGCGCTCGACCCCCGGGTCGGGGCAGAAGAGCTCGGTGTCGACCCCGTTGGCCACCATGTGGATGCGCTCGGGCGCGACGGCGAAGTCGCGCTCGATCCGACGCGCGCTGACCCGCGACGACGTGAACAGTGCGTCGACGCGCCGCGCGACCGCGCCCTGCATCGCCACCGGGTAGAAGGTCATCGTGCCGAGCGCCTCGCGGAAGCTCCGGTCGCGCAGGAACGAGCTGCGCCGGTCGACGGTCAGCGGGTGGTGCACGGTCGTGACGAGCGGCAGCCCGAGCGCGCGCAGCCCGAGCAGGCCCCAGCCGAGGCACTGCACGTCGTGCACGACGTCCCAGCGCTCGCCGGCGCGCAGCCGCTCCGAGAGCGCGCGCAGCGCGCGCACGCTGAACGCGAAGGGCTCGGGCAGGAAGCCGAGCCAGCTCGCGGCGAGCTCGTAGAACTGCAGCGGCTCGAACACGCGGTGGAAGGGCTCGGGCAGCATCGCGCGGCGGTTCTTCGAGAACCAGCCGCCCCAGTACATCTGGTTCTCGAGGCGCTGAACGCTCGCGGCGAAGGGCATCTCGTCGGGGTAGGGCGGACCGACGAAGACGTCGACGCGGTGGCCGAGTCGCGCGAGCTCCCGCGCGAGGAACCACAGGTAGACGCCCTGCCCGCCGCAGCGCATGTTGCCGCGGTACGCGACGAAGGCGATTCGAAGGGGCCGAGTGCTCACGCGCGCGCTCCCGCCCGGCGCTCGGCGTAGAGGATCACGCTCTTCGGGCAGACGAAGTTCAGCGCGCGCTCGAGCCAGGACATCGCGCGCGACGCGGTCGCGCGGATCAGGAACAGGCGATAGCCGCGCACGAGCGCGCTCTCGTCGGCGCGCGGCAGGCCGGCCAGCGAGCGCAGCACCCAGTAGGGCGTGTGCAGCGCGTGCGCGAAGCCGACGCCGACCGTCGCGAAGCCGGCGCGCGCGAGTCCGCGCGCGAGCTCGCGGGGGCGGAAGATCCGGATGTGGCCCCCCGGTGACTCGAAGTAGTCGTCGCCGACGCGCAGGTACAGGTGCTCGCTCGTCGCGGTCGGGATCGTGATCGCGGCGAGCCCGCCCGGACGGATCACGCGCGCGAGCTCGCGCGCCGCGGCGCCGAAGTCGTGCACGTGCTCCATCACCTCGGAGCAGATCACCTTGTCGAAGGTGCAATCGCGGAAGGGCAGGTGGAAGGCGTCGCCCTGCAGCACCGCGGCCAGGCGCCCGAGCTCGCCGCCGCGGTCGCGCAGCGCGCCGTGGGCCATGCGCAGCGACGCTCGGTCGAGGTCGAGGCCGACGACGCGCGCGCCGCGCTCGAGCGCGCCGAAGCAGTGTCGGCCCTCGCCGCAGCCGGCGTCGAGCAGCAGCTCGCCGGGTCGGACCCTAAGCCGCTCGAGATCGACGGTGAGCAGCATGCAGCGTCTCCTCGAACACGCCCACGAGCTCGTCCGCGGCGCGCTCCCAGCGGAAGAGCCGCTGCACCCGCGCGCGCGCGGCGGCACCCAGGCGCTCGGCGCGGCCGGGCTCGGCGAGCACGTCGCGCGCGGCG
>CAZQYK010000301.1:0-3461 GCA_964597285.1 uncultured Spirochaetales bacterium | reverse complement strand
GCGCTCGCCGGCGCCGTGCTCGCGGCGGGCTGCCGCGGCCTGCCCGGCGGCGTGCCGCCGGGCGCGCGCGAGCGGGGGGCCGCGCGCATCGTCCTCGGCCAGATCGTCACCGTCGACGACGACGGCCGCGTCGCCGAGGCCGTGGGAATCCGCGAGGGCCGCGTGCTCGTCGTCGGCGACGAGGCCGAGGTGCTCGCGCACCGCGGGCCCGACACCGAGGTGGTCGACCTCGGCGACGGTGCGCTCGTGCCCGGCTTCATCGACGCGCACAGCCACCTCGTCGGCCACGCCGTGCCGGTCACCGGCTGGGCGAACCTGTCGCAGCCGCCGGTGGGCCGGGTGCGGAGCATCTCCGACGTCGTCGCCGAGCTGCACGCGCTGGCCGCGCGGCAGAGCGCCGGCCCCGGCGACTGGCTGATCGGCTACGGCTACGACGCCGACGGCCTCGCCGAGCGCCGCGAGGTCACGCGCGACGACCTCGACCCGCACTTCCCCGACAACCCGGTGGCACTGATCCACGTCTCGAGCCACGGCGCGGTGCTGAACTCGCGCGCGCTGCGCGAGGCGCGCGTCGGCCCGCGCACGCGCACGCCGCCCGGGGGCTACATCGCGCGCAAGCCCGGCAGCGACGAGCCGACGGGCCTCTTGATGGAGACGGCCTTCTTCCAGGCGATCCGCCACTTCCCGCAGCCGGGCCTCGACGACCTGCGCCGCGGCCTGCGCGCCGCGCAGCTCCACTACGCCGCGAACGGCTACACGACGATCTCCGACGGCGCGACGAGCGACGAGGCGCTGTGGGTGCTGCGGCAGGTCGCGAAGGAGGGCCTCCTCTTCCTCGACGTCGTGGCGCTGCCGATGGCCGAGTTCCTCGACGACCTCGTCGCGCGCGGCGACGTCGCGTTCGGCGGCCCGTACGAGAACCGGCTCAAGGTGGGCGGCGTGAAGACGATCGTCGACGGCTCGCCGCAGGCGCTCACCGCCTACTTCAGTGAGCCGTACGCGGTGCCGGGCCCCGGCGGCCGCGTGCGCTGGCGCGGCGAGCCCATCGTCGCGCAGCGCGAGCTGTCCGACGTGTTCCGCACTGCGTACGACAACGGCGTCCAGACCTTCACGCACGCCAACGGCGACGCCGCCGTCGACATGTTCCTCGCCGCGCACGCCGCCGCCGGCGCGCCCGAGGGCCGACGCCCGGTCGTGATCCACTCGCAGTTCGTGCGCGCCGAGCAGCTCAACGCCTACGCGCGCATCGGCGCCGTGCCGTCGTTCTTCACGAACCACGCGTTCTTCTGGGGCGACGTCCACGTCCGCAACCTCGGCCCCGAGCGCGCCGCGTTCCTCTCGCCCTTGCGCTCGGCCGCGTCGCGCGGCCTGCGCTTCACGAACCACACCGACTACGCCGTCACCCCGCTCGACCCGATGTTCGTGCTGTGGACCGCCACCGAGCGCACCTCGCGCTCGGGCCAGGTGATCGGCCCCGAAGAGCGCCTCAGCGTCGCCGAGGCGCTGCGCGCGATCACGATCGACGCCGCCTACCAGTTCTTCGAGGAGGACGCGAAGGGCTCGATCGAGCCCGGCAAGCTCGCCGACTTCGCGATCCTCGACCGCAACCCGCTCGACGCCACCGCCGAAGACCTGAAGACGATCAAGATCCTCGCGACGATCAAGGAGGGCGAGAGTGTCTGGGCGGCGGAGGCGGGGCTGTACGAGGGGGAGGAGCCCGAGTAGCACCGATCCTGCCGGATCACGCCGCGCGCTCCGTGCCGGACGCGCACGGCGCGGCAGCAGCGGGCAGCACGAGGTCGCCCGAGCCGTAGCGCACCAGCGGCGCGGCGCCTGATCGCAGCCCGAGCTCGAACACCAGATCGTCGGGCGCACGGCCGGTGATGCGCATCCGGACCGCGTGCAGGCAGCGCTGGTGGTGGAACGCGCAGAGCATCAAGCGGTTGTCGAGGGCGTCCGAGCCGCCGCGCGAGCGGAAGTGGATGTGGTGGTCGTGGAGGTTCGCGCGCGACGTGCAGCCGGGAACCGCGCAGCGCCAGCCGTCGCGCTCGGCCACCGGGTCGGGGCGGCGCGCGCCCGGATCCCGCGCCGTCCAGGCGAGCAGCGCCTGATCGAGCATCGCGTCGAAGACCTCGCCATCGAGCACCGGGCGGCCGCGCGCGCGCTCGAGCCGGAGGCGCAGCGTCTCGCGGACGCCGGTGAAGAGCGCAGCGACGTCGCACGGCACCCGCCAGGAGAGGTGCTGCGTCGCCTCCGGGTCGACGTCGTGCGCACACATCTGCCGCTCGTCCTCGGGGATCGGGTCCTGAGCGCGCGACGGATCGAACTTGCAGCGGTGCCAGGCCAGGTGGTGCCCGGCGCGCAGCAGCAGCGCGCGCTCGACGTCGCGCTCGAGGCGCCGCAGCGTCACGCGCTCGGCCCAGGCCACCCAGCGCGGCCGCCACTCGCCGGGGAGATCGAGCCCCAGCAGCGGGAGCAGGCACTGCGCCTTCACCCACGACAGGCGCCCCTCCCGGTAGGCCTCTCGCAGCTCCGGACAGACGTCGCCGGCGCGCTCGAGCCGCAGCAGCGCACGCGCCTTGCGCGCCGACATCCCGAGACACTCGGGCGCATAGTGGGAGAGGGGCTGATGGTCGCCCTCCCACTCGTGATCCGCGTGGGAGACGACGCGCAGCAGCGGCGCGATCGCCGCGTCGAGCGTCTGCTCGATGCGCAGCGCGCGGCGCAGGCGCCCCTCGAGCTCGAAGGCGTCGAGGCCGTCGAGGCCGTCGAGGCCGTCGGTCAGCGAGGCGATGCCCACCGGCAGCTCGCGGACGACGGCACGCGCGTCCGGCGCGGGATCGCGCTCGAGGCGTGCCTCGCCGCGCGCCGCCCTTTCGGCCTGCGGACCGACGCACTCCGCATCGACCCCGACCGACGACGCCGCCTCCGCCGCCACCCATTCGAGGGCGTCGGCGTCGCGCAGCCGCTCGCCGGCGACGCGCTCGGCGAGCTCTCGCACGATCAGCCACTTCTCGACGACGGCCGGCGTGCAGCGCAGCGACACGCGCGTCGTCGGCTCGTCGTCGGGTTCGGATGCGGACGCGCGCTGCGCGGCGGCGTGCTCCTTCACGGCCTGCTCGAGCCGCCGCACCGGCAGTGCATGCGCCAGCGAGATCCAGTGCGCCTCGTCCTCGGCCGACGCGACGCGCGTCACGAGGCGCACCTTGCTCCACGGCAGCGCGTTCGAGAGCAGCGCGTCTTCGGTGGCGCGAAGCTCGCGCAGCGCGCGGTGCACGCGCGCCAGCTCCTGCACCTGCCGCGCCGACACCCCGAGCCGCTCGCGCGCGTGATCGCCGAGCCGCGCATAGCAGAGGCGCTCGTGGCCCCGCGAGTCGACCCAGCGCGCCGCGAGCGCCGCCATCGCCCGCCGCAGCGGCCCCACCGACGCCGCGAGCCGGCGCAGCCGCTCGGCCGCCGGC
>CAZQYK010000300.1:0-3450 GCA_964597285.1 uncultured Spirochaetales bacterium | reverse complement strand
GCCGGCGTGGCCGCGAGCTCGACGCGCGCGAGCTTGCGCGTCGTGTCGAGCGTCGGCACCAGCACGCGAGAGAGACCTTCAACGCCGGCGTCGACGCGGAACAGGCCGAGCCCGTCGTCGTCGCGCGCGGCGACGAGCAGCACGTCGGCCACGTGGCCGTCGAGCACCCACTCCTTCGCGCCGTCGAGCTCGAACGCGTCGCCCTTCGCGCGCGCGCGCATCTCGATGCCGCCGAGGTCCCAGCGCCCGTTCGGCTCGGCGTGCGCCACCGACACGATCGCGCGCCCGGCGGCGATCTCCGGCAGCAGCTCGCGCCGAGCGCCGGCGTCGGCGCACGCGATCAGCGCGTTCGCCGCGAGCACCGAGGTGCCGAGGAAGGGCGCGCACAAGAGCGCCCGGCCCATCTCCTCCATCGCGACGCACAGCTCGATCGGCCCGAAGCCGGCGCCGCCGTGCTCCTCCGGGATCACGAGGCCGACGAGGCCGAGCTCCTCGGCGAGCCGCGACCACACCTCGGGGTCGTGGCCGCGCTCGCCGGCCATCTGCTCGCGCACGGCCGCCTCGTCGGAGCGCGCGTCGAGGAACGCGCGCAGCGTCGCGCGCAGCGCCTCGTGCTCTTCGCTGAAGCTGATGTCGAGTGCCATCGGTCGCATCTCCCTCGCGCGCTACGAGCGCGGGACGTCCTTCCACGGGACGTCCTTGTCGACGCGCGGCTCGCCGGGCAGGCCGAGCACCCGCTCGCCGAGGATGTTGCGCATGATCTCCGAGGTGCCGCCCTCGATCGAGTTCGCGCGCGAGCGCAGGAACTGGTACTTCGCGAGCGCCTCCGGCCCGTCGATCCCGCCGAAGCCCTGGCGCAGCTCGTAGCCGGCCTCGAAGGAGAGGCCGCGCGCGCCGAGCACGTCGATCGCCGTCTCCCACAGCCGCTTGTTGATCTCGGCCATCGCGAGCTTCGACACCGAGCCCTCGGGCCCCGGGTTGCCGGCCTTCTGCGCCGCGCGCGCGCGCTGCGCGGTGAGGCGCGAGAGCTCGCCGTCGACGTAGCAGCGCGTCACCCGGTCGCGCAGCAGCGCCTCCTGCGCCGCCGAGAGCGCGCCCGGCGCGCGGTCCTTCCACAGCTTCAGCAGCGCGCCGATCGGACCCCCGCCCTTGCGCTTCGACCCGCCGCTGCCGATCGCGACGCGCTCGTTCATCAGCGTCGTGATCGCGACGCGCCAGCCCTCGCCCTCGCGGCCGAGCATCCGCTCGTGCGGGATCCGGACGTCGGAGAGGAAGACCTCGTTGAACTCGGCCTCGCCGGTGATCTGGTAGAGCGGCCGCACCTCGACGCCGGGCGCCTTCATGTCGAGCACGAAGTACGACAGGCCGTCGTGCTTCGGCGCGTCGGGATCGGTGCGGGCGAGCAGCATGCCCCACTTCGCGATGTGCGCGACCGTCGTCCAGACCTTCTGGCCGTTGAGGACCCAGTCGTCGCCGTCGCGCACCGCGCGCGTCGCGAGGCCGGCGACGTCCGAGCCGGCCGACGGCTCGCTGAAGAGCTGGCACCAGACCTCCTCGCCCGAGAAGATCTTCGGCAGCAGCTCGCGCTTCATCTCCTCGCTGCCGTAGGTGAGCACGACCGGCGCGCCCATGCCGATGCCGATGATGCTCGCCGGCGGGTCGCCGTGGACGACTTTCGAGTGGCGGGTGATCTCGTCGTGGACGACGAGGTTCAGCTTCGGCGACAGCCCGAGGCCGCCGTGGCCCTCCGGAAAGTGCACCCACGCGAGCCCGTGCGCGTACTGCGCGCGCCGGAACGGGATGCTCGGGGTCGTCTCGGGGTGGACCTCGGCGAGCAGCGCCCGCGTGCGCTCGCGCAGCTCCTCCTCGCTCATCGTCCGGTACTCGGGCATCGGGGGTCCTCCGGCGGTCGGCGGGCCAGCATAGGGGCCCGGTCCGGATTTCTCCAAGCGCGACGGCCGTGAAGGGCCGGCGCTTGCGCGCTCGCGACCGCTGGCGCGCCGATTCCGGCGCGCGCGGACCTTTCGCATATCACCCCAAACGGCGTTTGATCTGGGTTAGGATGGCCGTCCTCGAACGGACTGGGCTGTGCCGTGAACGTTGCATCCGAACCCCGGCCGAGGGCCGAGGGAAAGTTCCTGTGGGTCGGCGACGAGAAGCTCTTCGTCCGCGGCGTCACCTACGGCGCGTTCGCGCCGAACGCCGAGGGCCACCAGTTTCCGGAGCCCGCGCAGCTGACGAAGGACTTCGCGCTGATGGCGGAGGCCGACGTCAACACGCTGCTCACCTACACGGTGCCGCCGCTCTCGCTGCTCGACCGCGCGCAGGAGAACGGCCTGCGCGTGATCGTCAACGTGCCGTGGATGGGCCACGTGTGCTTCCTCGAGCAGGCCTCGACCCGCCGCGACGCGCGCCGCGCGGTGCGCGACGCCGCGCTCGCGTGCCGCGAGCACCCGGCGCTGCTGATGCTCGCGGTCGCGAAGGAGCTGCCGCCGGCGATCGTGCGCTGGCACGGCAAGGAGCGCGTCGAGTCCTTCCTGCACGAGCTCTACCGGGTCGCGAAGGACGTCGACCCGGAGGGCCTGGTCACCTACACGAACTTCCCGACCACCGAGTATCTCGACCTGCCCTTCCTCGACGTCGCCACGTGGAACGTCTACCTGCACCAGCGCCCCGAGTTCTGCCGCTATCTCTCGCGCCTCCAGCACCGCGCCGGCGAGCGGCCCTTCGTGATGACCGAGCTCGGCATGTGCAGCTTCCGCCACGGCCGCGACGGCCAGGCCGAGTTCCTGCGCTGGCAGCTCGAGGAGGTCTTCGACCACGGCGCCGCCGGCGCGGTCGTGTTCGGCTGGACCGACCCCTTCTACCAGGACGGCTGCCTCGTCGACGAGTGGGGCTTCGGGCTCGTCGACGCCGAGCGCCACGCGAAGCCCTCGTACCGCGTCGTGCGCGATCGCTACCGCGACGCGGTGCCGTTCGCGCCCGAGCGGCGCTGGCCGAAGGTGTCGGTCGTCGTCGCGCTCTACAACGCCGAGCGCACGCTCGACGAGTGCCTCGCGTCGCTCGCGCGCCTCGACTACCCCGACTACGAGGTGATCGTCGTCAACGACGGCTCGACCGACGGCAGCCAGGCGATCATCGACCGCTACCCCCGCTTCCGCGCGATCACCGGCGAGAACGGCGGCGTCAGCGCCGCGCGCAACCGCGGCCTGCGCGCGGCGACCGGCGAGATCGTCGCGTACATCGACTCCGACGCGTACGCCGACCCCGACTGGCTGCGCTACCTGGTCGCGACCTTCGCCGAGGACGGCTTCGCCGGCGTCGGCGGCCCGAACCTGGTGCCGCCGGCCGACGACTGGGTCGCGAAGTGCGTCTACCGCTCGCCCGGCGGCCCGACCCAGGTGATGCTCGACGACGTCTCGGCCGAGCACATCCCGGGCTGCAACATGG
>CAZQYK010000299.1:0-9173 GCA_964597285.1 uncultured Spirochaetales bacterium | reverse complement strand
CCGTGGACGCTGCCGTCGCACGCGACGCACTTCCCGTCGCTCGGCGCCGAGCACCCCGGCGTCGGCGTCGCCGGCCGGATGGTGCTCGGCGAGCGCTTCACGACGCTCGCCGAGACGCTGCGCGATGCGGGCTACCAGACGGCTGCCTTCTCGGAGAACCCGCTCGTCGTCTCCGAGCTCGGCCTCGCGAAGGGCTTCGACGTGTTCGTCGGCGAGGAGGACGCGAACCGCGCGCGGCGCCGGGGCGAGGACGTGGGCTTCGACGTCGTCCGCGGCGCGCGCGGCTGGGCCGAGGAGCGCGACCCCGATCGCCCCTTCTTCGTCTTCGTGAACCTCTTCGACCCCCACGATCCGTACGTGCTGCGCGAGTCGAACCCCTTCCTGGCGGCCTCGGTCGACCGCGAGCGCGCGGCCGAGCTCGGCCGCGGCAATCCCCGACACGGCGTCGCCGAGTTCGCCGGGATCTGCGCGCGGCTCCCGTCGGCGCCCGAGCTCGAGATCCTGCGCGCGCTCTACCTCGACGAGGTGCGCTCGGCCGACGCGAAGCTCGCGGCGATCCACCGCGCGCTGCGCGATGCGGCCGATGGGCGCCTGATCGCGATCGTCACCGCGGACCACGGCGAGCATTTCGGCGAGCACCGGCTGCTCGGCCACGAGTTCAGCGTGCGCAGCGAGCTGCTGCGCGTGCCGCTGGTCGTGCACGGCCTCCCGGACGCAGAGCCGGCGTCGATCGAGGCGCGCGTGGGCCTGCGCGACATCGCTCCGTCGCTCGTGCGCTGGGCCGGGCTCGAGGCGCCGCCGGCGTGGACCGGGCGCGCGCTGCCGGTCGACGCGCGAGCGGACGCGGGCGAGCGCCTCTGGCTCGCGTCGTTCAGCGACGCTCGGCGGACGGGCCCCAAGGGCACGCGCGCGCGCGACCGGATGCCGCGCAAGCGGCTCGGCTGCAGCGACGAGGACCGCGTGTTCGGCGAGCTGCTCTCGCTGGTGCGCTTTCCGTACAAGCTCGTCTGGACCGAGCGCCTGCCGGCGCAGCTCTACGACCTGCGCTGGGACGCGCGCGAGATGTCGGACCTCGCGGCGCAGCGGCCCGCGCTCGCGTCCGAGCTCGAGCGCGAGGTGCTGGGCTGGCGCGAGAAGCTGTCACGGCTCGAGGCCTCGCCGAGCGAGCCGCTGTCGCCGCAGACCGTCGAGGCGCTGCGCGCGCTCGGCTACGTGGAGTGACTCGCGGCTTCGGACGCGAAGGGCCCCCTGGGTGATAACCCAGGGCGCCCTTCAGAGATCCGCGGCTGCCGCTGCAGCCGCTTCCAGCTCGAGACTACGCGAGCCTACGCGCGGCGGCGGCCGCCGAGCACGAGGCCGACCAGACCGAGGCCGATCAGCGCGGCCGTCGTCGGCTCCGGAACGATCAGGAAGCTGATGCCCGGCTGGCTCGTGATGCCGAAGTAGTTCAGCGTGTTCGCGTTGGTGCTATCGATGTAGTAGTTCACGTTGACCGTGCCGGCCGCCTCGGCGATCAGCGTCGTGGTGCCGATCGTCGGCGACGCGTTCATCGTCTGCGGCGAGAGGCCGAACACCTGGTTGAGCGAGACGGCCTGGCCGTCAAACTCGATGCCGGCGAAGCCCGCGCTGGCGTTGGCCATCATGATGACGTGCGGCACCTGCGAGCCGCTGACGCCCTCGGTCAGCGCGGCGTCGTAGAGGATACGAGCGAAAATGGCGAAGGCCGCGTCGCCACCCGGACCCCCGCTGTCGCCGGTGACGGTCAGGACGATCGTCTCACCGATGTTGTACGTCGCCTTGTCCGACACGAGCGTCAGCGTCGCCGCGTTCGCTGCCGTGGCGAACCCGACCACGGCCGCCAGAAGAATCAAAGTCCGCTTCATGGGGTCTCTCTCCTCGTTGAGTGCGCCTTCTGCCGGTCAGGCCCGGATCGACGCGTTGGATGTCCAGAACCGATCGAAACTCGAAATCCTCTTCCGGTGCGTCCTACGGGCAGGGCACCATGCCGGCGCAGCTCAGACCCGACGGCCCGAGCGTGTTGCCCGTGAACGCCGGCAGCCAGTACGTGGTGAAGTCGCCCGAGAAGACGTTGCCGTCGCAGTCCATGTCGGTGCCGGCGCCCGAGTCGGAGTTCGCCAGGAAGTCGGGCAGCCAGATCGTGGTGAAGTCGCCCGAGAAGACGTTGAAGTCGTTGTCGAAGTCGCCGTCGCACACGTTGCCGTAGCCGTCGTTGTCGGTGTCGCAGTTCGCCGGCGCCGCGTTCGGCACCAGCAGGCAGTTGTCGAGGCTGTCCGTAACGCCGTCGTTGTCCGCGTCTCCGCCGAGACCCGCGAACGAGGCGATCGGCAGGCCGATCGCCAGACAGAGAATCGTGGTTGCCAGTACGCCGACCTTCATTCCGTTTACTCCTCGGTTTTTCGGGCGTCGGGCATTAGGCCCGGTTTCTCGCCCGATGTCCAGCCTTTTTTGATCTTGGGCTCGCGTCCAGCCCCGGAACCCCCGGGGATCACCGCCGCATCACAGGCCTGAACGCCGCTCCCAGAGTCATCTCCCGGCCCGGCGGGTTCGAGGCCCTGCTCCGACGACGCTTTGCGCCGTGCATGCCTCTAGGTACCGAAGCCGAGCCTCTTGTGTCTCCTCGTTGCCGCTACAAGACAAAGACGTTTGGGTGTGGTTGCCGCAAGCGCTTTGTCGCAGGATCCGTTTGCAATCGACGTGCCTGTGTCCGGGCATCTCTCAACCTGCTGGAATCGATCATTTTTTCGACTCGGCGCGCGCGCCCCGGGTCGGAAAGGGGATTCTCAATTCCGCACATTTGAGAAAACCATTTCCGCTGCCCGGTCAGACCCCCCTCGGGGTCGCAACCGCCTGCAGGGTCGGGTCGAGCTGCTCGGCGAGCCGCTCGAGCCGGCCGCGGGCCCGTGCGCGGGCCTCGGAGCCGCCCGGCAGCGGCGTCGAGAGCCGGACCGCGACCGGGATTCGCGCGCGGGTCCACGGGCTCGAGTCGAGCGCGAAGAGCGCGCGCAGCGTCTCGCGCGCCAGCCCGGGCGAGCCCTCGAACCAGTGGGCGACCATCAGGCGCTCGCCGCCCTTGCGGAGCTCGCGCAGCGTGACGCGGTGCCCCGCCAGGGTCGCCTCCGACTCGCGCTCGACGATCCAGCCGCTGCCGGGGAACGCGACCTTCGGCGACAGGTAGCTGCGCAGCCGCTCGCCGGTGTGGGCCGCGGCGAGGAACACGTCGACGGACTCGTCGGCGCTCGCGAAGCGCCGGTGCGCCGTCGGGCCGAACATCGCCTTGCCGAGGAAGAGCCAGTCGGACACGACGTGCTCCCCGGGCCGTCCGAGCTGCTCCGCGAGCTCCTGCTGCGGGTCGCCGGCCTGCGGGCGCGGGCCGTCGAAGGACGGCAGCCACGAGAGGGCGAGCCAGAGCGCGCTGAACGCGGCGAGCGCCGCGACGCGGCCCGCGAGCGGCGCTCGCTCCGACCGCGCGGCGCGCGCGCGGCGCTCGATCGCCGAGATCGGACCCGGGTCCGGCACGACGCGCGCGAGCGCTCCGTCGAGCAGGTAGAGGCCGATCACCCCGGCCAGCAGCATCGCGATGCCCTGGAGGTTGTGGATGCTCGCGACGTCGGAGTGCGGATTCAGCACCAGGCCGACGCAGCGCAGCCCGTTGATCGCGAACGCGACCGGCACCGACGCGACCAGCAGCAGCCCCGCGTGGAGCCCGCGGCGGCCGAACAGGTCGATCATCAGCACCGAGAGCAGTCCGAGCGTCTCGACCGAGCGCAGGCCGCTGCAGGTCTCGATGATCGCGAAGAGCCCGTCGCTCATCACGATGCGGTCGCCGGAGACCAGCGCCGAGAGGCCGAGCCCGCCGAGCATCCAGCCGGTCAGATCGGCGGTCCAGACCTGCATCGGCCAGACGACGGCGTTCAGCAGCGGCGCCGGCAGCGGCAGCGCGAAGAGCAGCACCGCCGCCGGCGGCGCCGCGACGCGCATCGCCGCCGGGCCGCCGAGCAGGTTCGCGGCGCCGAGCAGCGCCGGCACGAGCGCGAGCGCCTGGAGGTCGGGCGCGCCGGTGCGCACGGCCCAGACGAAGCCCGCGGTCGCGACGGCCCACAGGAGCGCCGTCCACGCGAGCGGCCCGCTCCGACCCCACAGCGGCGCCAGCCGCGCGCGCCGGCGCCACAGCAGCCACGCGCACAGCAGCAGCACGACGATCGGCGAGGAGTCCGACGGCTCGAAGAACCACTCCTCGACCTCGCCCGAGATCGGCACGACCAGGTTCGTCTTCGGCTGGAAGCGCAGCAGCTCGCGGCACGCGAGCGCCGCGAGCACGACGCCCGCGGCGAGGCCGAGGGCGGGCGTCGGATCGGATCTGCGCGATGCGTGGGCGCTCAAGGGCGGGTCTCGCGCGGAGCATGACCCGCCGCCGCCGCGCTGCAAGCGCGCGCCGCGTCGTGCCCGAGCCCGCGCTCTGGTATGCGTTGGGACGCCTCGGCCCTCGGGATCGCCTCGCAGCCGGCCGATGGAGGCGCCATGAGCGAGTCGGAGGCGCGCAGGGAAGGCGAGCGGAGTCCAATGAGCGACGTCGTCCGCGACCTGATCGGGTTCCTCGACCGCTCGCCGACGCCCTACCACGCGGTCGCCGAGGCGGTGCGCAGGCTCGAGGCGGCCGGCTTCCGCGGCGTCGACGCGGCCGAGGCCTGGGCGCTCGCCGCCGGCGACCGCCGCTACTCGGTGCGCGACGACGGGAGCCTGGTCGCGTTCGAGGTCGGGCAGCTCGACGCCGCCGACGGCGGCTTCCGCTGGATCGGCGCCCACACCGACTCGCCGAACCTGCGCGTCAAGCCGCGCCCCGACGACGCCGCGCACGGCTACCGCCGGCTCGGCGTCGAGACCTACGGCGGCGTGCTGCTCCACACCTGGCTCGACCGCGACCTCTCGCTCGCCGGCCGCGTGCTGCTGCGCGCTCCCGACGGGCCGCGCCGCGTGCTCGTCGACTTCGAGCGCCCGCTGCTCCGCGTGCCGAACCTGGCGATCCACCTGCAGCGCGAGATCCGCACCGACGGGCTGAAGCTCGACCCGCAGACCGACATGGTGCCGGTGCTCGGGCTCGAGGACGCGCCGCCGCTGCCGGAGCTGCTCGCGCAGGAGCTGCGCGCGCGCGGCGAGGCCGCCCGCGCCGAGGACCTGCTCGGCTTCGACCTGATGGCCTACGACACCCAGCCCGCGGCGCTCGCCGGCGCGCGCGGCGAGTTCCTGCTGAGCTCGCGCCTCGACAACCTGGCGTCTTGCCACGCCGCGCTCCGAGCGCTGACCGGCAGCGTCGGGGCCGGGCCGCGGCGCGCGACGCGCGGCGTCGTGCTCTACGACCACGAGGAGGTCGGGAGCCGCAGCGCGCGCGGCGCCGGCGGGCCGCTGCTGCTCGAGACGCTCGGTCGCATCGCGTCGGCCCAGAAGGACGCGCGCGCCGACGCGCTGCCGCGCGCGCTCGCGCGCAGCGTGCTCGTGTCGGCCGACATGGCCCACGCCGTGCACCCGAACTTCCCGGACCGCCACGAGCCGGGACACCGGCCGCGGATCGGCGCCGGTCCGGTGATCAAGCACAACGCCGACCAGGCCTACGCGACCGACGCGCACACCGGCGGCCTCTTCGCCGACCTGTGCAGCCGCGCCGGCGTCGCGCCGCAGCACTTCGTGTCGCGCAACGACCTGCCCTGCGGATCGACGATCGGCCCGATCAGCGCGGCGCGGGTCGGCATTCCGACGGTCGACGTCGGCAACCCGATGCTGTCGATGCACTCCTGCCGCGAGATGGCGGGCGCCGCCGACGTCGAGCCGATGGTCGACGTGCTGACGCTCTTCCTGGACGACGAGCCGGCGTGAGCGACGGCGCGGGCGGCGATCGCGCCTTCATCGAGCGGGCCCTGCGCATCGGGATCACCGGCGCGCTGGTGCTCGCCGCGGTGCTCGGCGCGCTGTGGGTGCTCAAGGGCGCGCTGACGCCTCTCGTGGCCGCGGCGGTCATCGCCTACCTCTTCGACCCCGTCATCGACCGCTTCGAGGCGCGCGGCGTGCCGCGGCGCGCGGCGATCCTGCTGCTGCTGCTCGCGATCGGCGCCGCGCTCTTCGGCGCGGCCTTCGTGCTGGTGCCGGCGATGCAGCAGGATCTGACGGCGCTCTCGGAGCGCCTGCCGGGCTATCTCGAGCAGACGCTCGGCGCGCTCGGCCCGCGGCTCCAGGAGACCTTCGGCGTCACCGTGCCAAGCTCGGTGCGCGACCTGGTCGATGAGCTCCGCGGCGGCGACCTCCAGATCCCGCTCGAGACGGTCCGCGACGTGATCGGGCGCCTCGTGCGCGGCGTCACCGGCACCGTCGGCGCGCTCGTGTCGCTGCTCGTCGTCCCGGTGCTGGCCTACTACCTGCTCGTCGAGTTCGACCGCATCCGGCTCGCGATCCTCGACCTCGTCCCCCGCGCCTACCAGGAGCGCGTCGCGGCCGAGGCGTCGCGCGTCGACGATCTCGTGGCGGGCTTCATCCGCGGCCAGCTGACGGTCTGCCTCGTGCTCGGCGTTCTCTACGCGCTGGGCTTCGCGGTGATCGGGATCGACTTCGCGGTCGTGATCGGGGTCGCGAGCGGGCTGCTCGCGATCATCCCCTACGTCGGCGGCGCGGTCGCGCTCGGCTCCGCCGCGGCGGTGGCCCTGCTCCAGTACGGACTCGGCTCCGAGCTGCTGCTCGTCGTGGCCTGGTACGCGCTCGTCCAGACGCTCGAGGGATTCGTGCTGACGCCGCGGATCGTCGGCGGAAGCCTCGGCATGCACCCCGCGACGGTGATCGTCGCGCTGCTGATCGGCGGCGACCTGCTGGGCTTCCTCGGTCTGCTGATCGCCGTGCCGCTGGCCGCCGTGATCCAGGTGTTCCTCCAGGAGGCCGTCTCCGCGTACCGCGGCTCGACGCTCTACGCCTCGGCCGAGCCGCCCCCGCCCTCCGGAGCCTAGGAGCGAGGCGTTGCGACGCATCGACGATCTCTTCGGCATCGACGTGCGCGCGCTCGCGGCGCTGCGCATCGGGCTCGGCGAACGCGGCGCACCCGGAGCGGCGCCGGGTCGCCGTCGACGCGAAGCGCCGCTACCGGCGCCCGCTGCGCGCCGACGACGCGCCCGGCGCGCTGCGCGAGGTGGTGCGCACCGAAGACCTCGTGCACCACGTCTGTGCCCCTTGAAGCGCGCTCCCGTCGGCGCAGCGCGCCCCGCTTCGCTATGGATACGGCCATGTCGGAAGCCGATCGCGAGCAGCAGTCGCTCGAGTCGAAGGCGGACGCCGCCGAGCGGAGCGCCGAGAGCGACGAGGACGAGGACGAAGAGGACACGCCGAGCCCCTTCGACCACCCGGCCTTCCTGCCGGTGCTGCTGTGGGCGCTGGCGCTGTGGTTCGGCTACGACGGCTTCATCAACCAGGATCCCGACATGCTCGAGCACGTGGCCTTCAACCGCTGGGGCTTCGGGATCCTCGTCGTCGGCGCCGTCTACTACACGGTGCAGGCGATCCGGGAGATGCGCGCGGCGGAGTCGAAGCCGCCGGAGGCCTAGCGTCAAGCGGAGAGCAGGCTGCGGCCGACGACCTTCAGCTCGAGGATCGGCTTGACGCCCTCGAAGATCGGCAGCACCTGGGCGTCGACCACATAGCGGCTGATCGGGGCCTCCTCGGCGTAGCCCCAGCCTCCGTGCATCAGCTGGCCCATCTGCGTGAGCTCGACGGCCATGTCGCAGGCGAGGAGCTTCGCCTGCGCCGCGAGCGGCGCGGCGGCGCGCTCGTCCTCGTCCATCGCGCGCGCGGCCGCGTAGGTGATCGCGCGCGACGACGCGAGCATCGCCGCCATGCGGCCGAGCGTGTGCTGCGTGAGCTGGTACTCGGAGATCGGCTTCGCGAACTGCACGCGGTCGACGACGTACTCCGCGGTCTTCTCGAGCGCCGCCTGGGCGAGCCCGCACGCGCGGCCGCCGGTCTGCAGGCGCCCTGCGGCGAAGCCGGCCATCTGCAGGTAGAAGCCGCGCCCGAGTCCGGCCTCGCCGCCGACCAGGTTCTCGGCCGGCACCGCGTAGTCCTCGAAGTTCAGCGTGAACGAGTGCATGCCGCGGTAGCCGGGTGTCGCGTCGGCCGTGCCGACGAGGCGTCCGCCGCCGGGCTGGCGCATCTCGAACGCGTGCCCGTCGAAGCGCTGCTTCGGCACGATGAAGAGCGACAGGCCCTTCGCGCCCTTCGCCGGGTCGGGATCGGTGCGCGTCAGCACCGCGAGCACGTCGGCGCGACCGGCGAAGGTGCACCAGGCCTTCGGGCCGTTGATCACCCACTCGTCGCCGCGCCGCTCGGCGCGGCACTTGACCCCCGCGACGTCGCTGCCGATGTCGGGCTCGGTGACCGAGATACCGACCATGACCTCGCCCGCGGCGATCTTCGGCAGCCAGTGCGCCTTCTGCGCGTCCGTGCCGCCCTGCTCGAGCGCCTTCGTCAGGATCTCCGGGCGCGTGATCAGCGAGCCCGCCGCCGCGAGCGACGCGCGCGACAGCTCCTCGGTCGTCAGGATCATCGCCAGATTGCCCATCTCGGAGCCGCCGTATCGCTCCGGAATCGCGAGCCCGAAGTAGCCGAGCTCGGCCATGCCGCGGACGAACGACTCGGGCACGAGGTCGTCGTTGCGGTGGATGCGCTCGGCTTCCGGCGCCACCTCCTTCTCGGCGAACTCGCGCACCGCCTCGCGCACCAGGTCGTGCAGGTCGTCGAGCGGCCAGTCGTTGCGGCCGCGCGTCTCGGCGACGCGGCGTCCGACCGCGCGGAACACCGCCGCGTGTCCTGCGCGGCGCAGCAGCGCGCGCGTCTCGGCCGGGAACGCCGCATCGAGCGCGTCGTCGCCGAGGCCGAAGTCGTCGAGCGCCGGCTCTAGGCGCGCGATCAGGCTGCGCACCAGGTCGGCCACCGACGCGGCGCACAGCGCGGCCGGGATCGCGTCGCCGCCCGCCGCGTCGGCCGCGGCGACCAGCTCCTGCGCCGCGCGCGCCAGGCTGTCCGACTAGGCGACTAGCTCGACGAGCACCAGGTGTTCGTCGATCAGCTTGCCGCAGTCGGTGATCTCGCGGGCGCGCTCGAGCGAGCCGTCCACGAGGCTGGCG
>CAZQYK010000298.1:0-3185 GCA_964597285.1 uncultured Spirochaetales bacterium | reverse complement strand
GGAATGCACAGCCCCGGCGAGACGCGCGCCGCGGCGCTCGAGGCAGCGCTCGCGACCTGGCGCCTGCCGCCGTCGGGCGCGCGCGAGATCGAGTTCTCGGAGCTCGAGGAGCGGCTGCGCGTCGCGCACCTCGAGCTGCTGCCGGTGGCGCCCGAGCTGCGCGCGCTGCTCGACGTGGCGACGCCGGCGCTCGTGTCGCTGCGCGACGCCGACGGCGTCGCGCGCATGGGCCTGCTGCGCCGGCTCAGCGACAGCGACGCGGACCTCGAGGGCGTGATGCGCGGACACACGCTGCGCGTCGCGACCTCGGACCTGCTGCGCCACCTCGACGGCGCCGTGTGGGCGCTGTGGCGCGACTTCGAGGATCTGCCCGAGACGCTCGGCCCCGGCGACCGCGGCCCGGCGGTCGCGTGGCTGCAGCGAGCGCTCGGCGACCTCGGGTACTACCGTGCCGAGGTGCACGGAGAGTTCGACGCGGACACCGAGATCGCGGTGGCCCGCTTCCAGCACGATCAGGGGCTCGCTGCCGACGGCCGCGTCGGCGCGCGCACCCAGATGCGCCTCTACGAGGCGCTGCCGTACTACGCCACCCCGACCCTCTCCGCGGAGCCGGTCGACCTCGCCGACGCCTCCTGACCGGCGGCGCTCCGAACCGGACGCGAGGCGCGATGGTCGGCGGTTCGGACAGGCGGTGGCGCAGCGTGCTGGCGTGGGCCGTCTCGGCGGCGCTGCTCTTCTACGTCTTCGGCTACGCGACGAAGTGGGACCGGCTCGTCGTCGCGCTCGAGCGCGCCGACGTGCCGCTCTTCCTCGCGTTCGCGACCGCCGACCGGCTCGCGTTCTTCGTGATCTGGACCTGGCTCTCGGCGCTCGCGATGCGCCGCTTCGTCGCCGAGGTCTCGTTCGGCTCGGTCTTCGCGATCCGCGGCGGCTCGGAGCTCGCGCGCGCGGTGAGCAACCCGCTCTCGGACGCTGCCTACGTGCTCGGCCTGGTCCAGCTCGCCGGCGGGCGCATCGACGCGGTGGTCGCGGCGATGCTGGTCCCGGTCGTGACGCACCTGCTCGTGATGCTGGTGCAGACGACGCTCGCGCTGCCCTTCCAGCAGGGCGGCGTCTTCGCGGTGCCCGGCATCGCGGCGACGGCCGCGGTGATGTGGGTGCTGGTCGCGCTCGGCGCGGCCGGCGTCTGGGGCGTGCGCCACGGGCGGCTGCGCTCGCGCTGGCTCGCGACCGCGAACGACTGGATCGAGCGCTTCCCGCTGCGCCGGATCGCCCCCTTCCTGTGGGGCTTCGCCGCGCTCGCGCTCTTCGACGTGCACATCCAGTGGCTCGCGTCGCGCGCGTTCGGCGTGCCGATCGACTGGATCGCGCTCGCCGCGCGGCTGCCGCTGGTCTATCTGGCCTTCCTGATCCCGACGCTCGGCAACTTCGGCACCCGCGAGCTGACCTGGGCCGCGCTCTTCGACGAGTTCGGGGAGCGCGACGCGCTGATCGCGTACGCGTTCTCGATCAACGCGATCTTCCTGCTGCTGAACGTCGCGATCGGAGTCGTGTTCCTGTCGCGAGCGCTCGATCTGCTGCGGGCGTTGCGCCGTGCGCGGCGCCACGGCGACCCGCTGCCCCGGCCGATCCTGAAGGACCCGACGGACGGCTAGAGCCGGCGCCCGGAGGGCCCCGTGCGGAGCCCGCAGGCCGCGTTAGGATACGGGGCGCACCGGCCCGCCCCGCGCCCCTCACCCCTCCCCGGAGACCGCCGATGGCGAGAAAGAGCAAGACCGCCGTGCTCAAGCGACAGCGCGAGCTGCGCAAGGCGGAGAAGGCAGCGGCCAAGCGGGAGAAGCGCGCCTCCCGCGAGGGGGTTCCGGCCGACCAGTCCGTCGCGACCAGCGAGGACCTCGCCGGCTACGGCTTCCCGGTCGAGTCCGAACGCGAGAGCGACCGGAAAGACTGAGCGCTTGCCGACCGAAGAGCCGCTGATCGCCGTCTTCGTCGACTACGAGAACCTCGCCATCGGCGTGCGCCGCATGCAGAAGGGCTCGTTCCGGATCGACCTCGTGCTGCGCCGTCTGCTCGAGAAGGGCCGCATCGTCTACAAGCGCGCCTACTGCGACTGGGGCAACTACCGCGACGCCGTCCGCGAGTTCCACATGCAGGGCGTCGAGCTCGTCGACATTCCGCAGTCGAAGGCCAGCGGCAAGAACAGCGCCGACATCCACATGGTCGTCGACGCGCTCGACCTCTGTTACCAGAAGGAGCACATCGACTCGTTCGCGCTGATCTCCGGCGACAGCGACTTCTCGCCGCTCGTCGCGAAGCTCAAGGAGAACGAGAAGTGGGTGCTCGGCTGTGGGGTCAAGAGCTCGACCTCGGACCTGCTGATCGGAAGCTGCGACGAGTTCATCTACTACGACGACCTGATGCGCGACGTCGAGCAGAAGCAGCAGAAGCGCAAGAAGAAGCCGACGACGCGCAAGAAGAGCGAGGCCGAGGAGAAGGACGAGGACGTCGGCGAGAAGATCGCCGAGGTCGTGCGCTCGCTCGAGCGCGACTACGACACGGTCTGGGGCTCGATGGTGAAGCAGACGGTGCGTCGGCTGCACCCCGGCTTCAACGAGAACTACTACGGCGCCGCGTCCTTCGCCGAGGTGCTCGAGCGCGTCGAGAAGGAGGGCCTGATCTCCCTCGAGTTCGACGAGCGCCGCGGGAACTACGTCGTCCGCACCACGCGGGGAACCTGAGCCGGCGCTTCACTTCCCGCGGAAGCGCGGCGCGCGCTTCTCGGTGAAGGCCTTCACCGCTTCGACGTAGTCCTCGGTGAACGCGCTGCCGACCATCCGCTCGGCCTCGACGTCGAGGCAGGACTGGAGGTCCTCGACGAGCGCGCGGTTGAGGTTCTCCTTCATGTAGCGCAGCGCGACCGGCGGCCCCGACGCGATCTGCCGCGCCCACGCCGTCGCCTCCTTCTCGAGCGCCGCGTCCGGCACGACGCGGTTCGCGATCCCGAGCGCGAGGCAGCGCTCGGCGTCGAGTCGTTCGGCGGTGAACATCACCTCTCTCGCGCGCGCCGGGCCGACCAGCCGCGTCAGGAACCAGCTCGCGCCGTAGTCGCCCGAGAGACCGAGCCGCGCGTAGGCGGCGGTGACGAACGCGCTCTCGGCGAAGATGCGCAGATCGCACGACAGCGC
>CAZQYK010000297.1:0-4553 GCA_964597285.1 uncultured Spirochaetales bacterium | reverse complement strand
AGGCCGAGTTCCTCGGCGCGTTCCGCGACGACCCGGGCGCGGTGCGCCGCGCGCTCGAGGGGGCGGTAGGGCGCGCCGTCCTGGTGCTGGTCTCCGGCGGGACGTCGAAGGGGGAGGGCGACCTGAACCACCACGTCGTCGCCGAGCTGGATCCCGGCGTCGTCGTGCACGGCGTCGCGCTCAAGCCCGGCAAGCCGATCTGCCTGGCCGCGGCGGGGCGCGTGCCCATCGCGATCCTGCCCGGCTTCCCGACCTCGGCGGTCTTCACCTTCCACGAGTTCGTCGCGCCGGTCGTCCGCGCGCAGGCCGGCCTCCCACCCGAGGCCCGCGAGACGCGCCCGGCGCGCCTCGCGCTCAAGACGGTCTCGGAGCGCGGCCGCCTCGAGTACCTGCTCGTCGGCCTCGTCGCGGCGCCCGATGGCGGCTTCGCGGCGTACCCGATGGGCAAGGGAAGCGGCAGCGTCACCGCGTTCAGCCGCGCCGACGGCTTCGTGCGCATCGGCCGCAACACCGAGATCGTCGAGGCGGGCGCGCCGGTCGAGGTGACCCTGATCGGCCGGGACCTGCCGCTCGCCGATCTCGTCGTGATCGGGAGCCACTGCGTCGGGCTCGACGTGCTGGCCGGCGCGCTGTCGCGCGAGGGCTTTCGCGTGAAGATCCTCGCGGTCGGAAGCGAGGGGGGCCTGGCCGCGGCGCGGCGCGGCGAGTGCGACGTCGCGCCGATCCACCTGCTCGACCCGGCGACCGGCCGATACAACGCGCCCTTCGTCGGCTCCGAGCTGCGCCTCGTGCCCGGCTACGGCCGGCTCCAGGGCGTCGTCACGCGCGCCGACGAGACGCGCGACACGGCCGAGCTGCTCGCCGACCCGGCGCTGCGGATGGTCAACCGCAACCGCGGCAGCGGCACCCGCGCGCTGATCGACGAGCTGCTCGGCGACCGGCGTCCGCCCGGCTGGGCCCACGAGCCGCGCTCGCACTTCGCGGTCGCCGCGGCGGTGGCGCAGAAGCGGGCCGACTGGGGCGTCGCGATCGAGACGGTGGCCCGGCAGGCGGGGCTGCGCTTCCGGCCGCTGCGCGCCGAGGCCTACGACTTCGCGGTGCCGGCGGCGCGCTGGGAGCGCCCGGCGGTGCGCGCGCTCGTGCGTCTGCTCGCCGAGGACGGTACGGTGCGTCGGGCGCTCCGCGCGCTGTCCTTCGAGCCCCGCGAGACGTGCGAACCGTGAATTCCGGGTCGGAACAGTAGTTGGCGACCGTCCTCCGCAAGGGCACCCGGCTCGGCAAGTACCGGCTCGACCGCCGCCTCGGCCACGGAGCCTTCGCCGACGTGTGGAAGGCGCGCGACCTGGTCGAGGGCGCCGACGTCGCGCTGAAGGTCGCGCTGCCGACGGCGGTCGCCGAGTGGGGGCGCGCGGCGATCGAGCAGGAGGCGCGCATCGCGACGCGGCTGCGCCACCCGAACATCGTCGAGGTGCGCAACGCCGACTGGGTGGACGGCCGCTTCACGATGGCCACCGATCTCGCGAAGACGAACCT
Source organism: uncultured Spirochaetales bacterium (assembly GCA_964597285.1). Classification (GTDB taxonomy): domain Bacteria; phylum Myxococcota_A; class UBA9160; order UBA9160; family SMWR01; genus JAHEJV01. The sequence goes on along the minus strand of CAZQYK010000297.1, from coordinate 3,020 downwards.
CGCCGACTACCGCGCGGCGCGCCGCTCGGCGCGGATCGCGCTGCGCGTGATCCGCGAGGTCGCGCAGGGGCTCGCCTACGCGCACGGCCATCGCGTGCTGCATCGCGACGTCAAGCCCGAGAACATCATGATCTTCGCCGACGGCCGCGCGGCGCTCGGCGACTTCGGCGCGTCGCGCTTCGCAGCCGCGGCGACGCGCGCGTACACCGAGGCGGGAACGCTCGGCTACATGGCGCCCGAGCAGGCCTACGGGCGCGGGCGCTTCGCGTCCGACGTGTTCTCGCTCGGACTGATCGCGTACGAGATCCTGACCGGGGTGCTCCCGACGTGGCCCTTCGAGTGGCCGCCCGAGCGCCACCGACGCTTCGTGCAGAAGGTGCCCGAGCCCGTGCGGCCAGTGCTGCGTCGCGCGGCGCAGTTCGACCCGCGCCGCCGCTACCCCGACGCGCAGGTCTTCGCCGACGCGCTCGAGCGCGCGTTCGCGCAGGTCGAAGCGAGCGACCGGCCGGCGCCGCGCCGCCGGCGCCGGCGCGCGCAGCCGCCCGAGCCGTCGCCGCTCGCGGTGCAGGCCGAGGCGTTCCGGCGCGCGCACGCGCGCGGGCTCGATCTGGCGTTCTGCTGTCACCGCTGCGACGGGCCGATTGCCGAGGCGATGGCGCACTGCCCGTGGTGCGGCAGCGTCGACAACTCCTACGCCGACCTCACGCCCTTCCCGCTCGTGTGCCCGGAGTGCGAGAAGGGCGTGCGGCCGGAGTGGACCGCATGTCCGTGGTGCTACCCCGGCCGCTTCGAGGGCAACGGGCGTCGGCCCCCGCCCGATCCCAAGGCCGTGCGCACCTGTACGACGCGCGGCTGCGGGGGCCAGCTGCGGCCGTTCATGCGCTACTGCCCGCTGTGCAAGCGCAAGCCGGGGCGCGTCTGGTCGCACCCCGACCTGCCCGACCGCTGCCCGAAGTGCCGCTGGCCCACCTCGCACGCGTTCTTCCGCTTCTGCCCGTGGTGCGGCCGCCGCGAGCCGCGCGCCGGGAGCTTCCGCGGGCGTTAGTGCGGTGGGCGACGCACCAGCGCGCGGCACAGCGCGAGCGCTGCGAGCGCTGCGCCGACGCCGAGGCCTGCCGACGGCTCCGGGATCACCAGGCGCATCCAGCCGCGGTTCGCGTTCGGGCCCGAGATCGAGCGGTCGCTCAGCGAGCCCGACACGAGCGAGATCGTCCCGAGCGAGCCGATCGTGCGGTCGTCGCGGCCGGTGATCACGAACTTCTCGGGAGTGCCGAGGACGTTCGGCTGGCTCAGCGTGAGCATGCCGGTCGTCCACGGGAAGCCGACGCTCGTCGCCATGTTCGTCGTGCCCGGGTCCGCGAGGGGGGTCGACATCTGCACGCAGCCCTGGCTGTCGACGCTGAGCGCGAGGAAGCCGGGCGACGAAACCGGCGTTCCGGGCGTCGTCGTCGTGAAGCCCACCGGCCCGCCGATCGGCCAGCGCGAGCGAGGGTGCCAGTCGGCGCGCCTCGCGGTGCAGTCGGCGTCGAGCCCGCCGAATGCCGGGTGCTTGCACGGCGCCATCGCTTCGGGCAGCCGGTGCCAGAACCCGATCGGGGACACCGCGACGACCTTCGACTGCAGCGGCCCGCCGAACTGATGCGCCGAGCCGGAGTAGCGCGCGATCGACCCGCCCGGAACACCGGGCAGCGTCGTCGTGTGCGCGCCGGTGCGGCCGCCGGCGCGGAGCACCGCCGGGTTCGACGGCGTGCTCGGGAAGCTGCCGGGCGCCGAGAACGAGAGGCGGGTCCGAATCTGGGCCATCGTCGGACCCTTTCCGCAGACCTTCGTCGGCCCCGCCGGCACGCGCGCGAACGCGCCCGGTGGCACCGTGATCTTCGGCGGCGTCATCGACGTCGCACCGGGCGCCTGCATCACCGTCGCCGACGCGGTTCGAGAGATCCGCAGCGGCGGGAACATCGTGCCGGTTGCGGGAACCGAACTGGGGGTCGCGATCGGGATCGACACGACGTCGCCGAGCCTGTACTGCTGGCCCGAGCCGTCGAGCAGCGAGTACTGCGCCTGCGAGGCGGCGGGCGTCACGGGCGCCGCGAGCGCCGCGAGCGCGACGAGCCGGGCGGCGCGCAAAGGGATCGTGCACCGGATCGACATGTCGGACTCCTCGGTCGAGGTCCGCATCCCCTCGCGAGGCCGTCAGGATACGACCGAATCGTGTCGTCCGCAGCCCGAATGAACTTCTGTCGACTAACAGTAAGCCTTACTCATCAGCCGTCCGTGCCGCTGAGCACGTGCACCGCCGCGGTCTTGAGCAGCGCGACGAGGCGCTGTCCTGGCGCGAGGCCGAGCTCCGCGGCCGCCGCCGGCGTCACGCGCGCGAGCACGGTGCGCGCGCCGACGGCGAGCGTGACGAGCACGTCGTGGCCGAGCGTCTCGACCGCGCGCACCGCGCACGGCAGCGCGTTGCGCGCCGACATCGCGCGCGGCGCCTCGAGGCACAGCAGCAGCTCGTCGGCGTAGAAGCCGACGTCGATGCGCGCGCCGACGGCGGCGGCGCAGTACGGCGCCGCGAGCGCGAGGCCGTCGCCGAGCCCGAGCAGCGTGACGCCGCCGGCGGCGGCGTGGCCGACGACCGGCAGGCGCAGCAGGGTGTCGACGCCGACCAGGCTCGCGAGGCCGAGCGCGCGCGGCCGGCGCAGCACCTCGACCGGCGCGCCGTGCGCGGCGACGCGGCCGGCCTCGAGCACGACGCAGTCGTCGGCGAGCGCGAGCAGCTCGGGCGCGCGGTGCGTGACGAAGAGCATCGGCACGCCGACCTCGCGCTTCACCTCGAGCAGCAGCGCGAGCACGTCGCGCGAGAGCTCGGCGTCGAGCGCGCTCGTCGGCTCGTCGAGCAGCAGCAGCGCGGGGTCCGACAGCAGCGCGCGGCCGAGCGCGACGCGCTGGCGCTCGCCGCCCGACAGGTTCGCGACGCCGCGCTCGAGCAGCGGCGCGAGGCGCAGCACCTCGAGCGCGCGCTCGCC
>CAZQYK010000296.1:0-5819 GCA_964597285.1 uncultured Spirochaetales bacterium | reverse complement strand
CGGGGCGCTCGCCGCGCAGATGGCGATGGGCGACTCGTGGCGAATCGGGGTCGACGCGAGCGAGACGACGCGCCTCGTCACCGACGGTCTCTTCGCCTGGGTCCGGAATCCGATCTTCTCGTTCATCGTCGTCACCGCCGTCGGCCTCGTGGCGCTGCTGCCGAGCGCGTTCTCGCTGCTCGCGCTGGCGCTCACGGTCGCCGGCATCGAGATCCAGACCCGCGTCGTCGAGGAGCCCTACCTCGAGCGGACCCACGGCGCCGCCTACCGCGCGTACGCAGCCCGGGTCGGCCGCCTCGTGCCCGGCGTCGGGCGTCTCGCGCCACGCCCGCTCTCGGGTCGGCATGTCGCGAGCTGAAGCAGCCTCCGACTCCAGCGCGGAGACGGCGCCCGCGCGCGACTGGTCCCGCATCGCGCTCGCGCTCGTCCTCGCGACGGTCGCCTACAACGTGCTCGAGGCCGGGATCGCGCTCTGGAGCGGCGCAGCGGCGGGCAGCGTCGCGCTCGTCGGCTTCGGGCTCGACAGCCTGATCGAGTGCGCGGCTGCGGGCGTGCTGCTCTGGCGGCTGCGTCTCGAGCGGCGCGGCGCGGATCCAGTGACACTCGAGGAGGCCGAGCACCGGGTGCACCGCTTCGTAGGGTTCACGTTCTTCGCGCTCGCGGCCTACGTCGTCGTCCAGTCCGCGTGGATCCTCCTCGGAGCCGACGCGCCCGCCGAGAGCTGGCTCGGCATCGCGCTCGCCGCGGCGTCGCTCGTCGTCATGCCGCTCGTCGCGTGGGGCAAGCTCCGCGCCGCGCGCGAGATCGGCAGCGGCGCGCTGCGCGCCGAGGCGAAGGAGACGCTCGCCTGCAGCTACCTGTCGTTCACGCTGCTGCTCGGGCTCGCGGCGAACGCGCTCGCCGGCCTCTGGTGGGCCGACCCGGTCGCCGCGCTCGCGATGGTGCCGTGGCTCGTCAAGGAGGGCCGCGAGGGCGTGCGCGGCGATGCGTGCTGCGCGGACTGACGGAAGCGACGTCGGCCCGGCTCCGGACCGATCCGCCGGGAAGAGCTCAGCGCGAAGCGGCCGGACCCAGCAGCACCCGCTCGAGTACCGCCTTCTGCGCGTGCAGCCGGTTCTCGGCCTGGTCGAAGACGATGCTGCGCTCGCCGTCGAGCACCTCGTCGGTGATCTCCTCGCCGCGGTGCGCCGGCAGGCAGTGCATCACCCAGGCCTCGGGCGCGTGGCGCATCAGCGCCGCGTTGATCTGGTAGGGCCGGAAGATCTCGAGGCGCAGCTCGCGCTCCTCCTCCTGCCCCATGCTGGTCCAGACGTCGGTGTAGACGAAGTCGGCGCCGCGCACGGCCTCGACGGGGTCGGCGCACCACGCCAGGCGCGCGCCGCTCGCGGCGGCGATCTCCTCGGCGCGCTTGCGGACGCGGCGCGCCGGGCGGTGCGACTCCGGCGTCGCGAGCCGCAGCTCGAGCCCGAGCACCGCCGCGCCGTTCAGCAGCGAGTTCGCCATGTTGTTGCCGTCGCCGACGTAGGCGATCGCCGCGCCGTCGAGCGGACGGCGCTCCGAGATCGTCAGCAGGTCCGCCATCACCTGGCAGGGGTGCAGCAGGTCGGTGAGACCGTTGATCACCGGGATCGTCGCGACCGCGGCGAGCTCCTCGACGAGGCTGTGCGAGAAGGTGCGGGCGACGAGCGCGTCGACCCAGCGCGACAGGTTCGCGGCGACGTCGCCGGCGCTCTCGCGCGTGCCGATGCCGACCTGCTCCGGGCGCAGCCAGATCGCGTGGCCGCCGAGCTGCGTCATCCCCGCCTCGAAGGTCACGTGCGTGCGCAGCGACGGCTTCTCGAAGAACATCGCGAGCGAGCGTCCCTCGAGCGTCTGCGGGCGCGACCCGTCTCGCTGTAGCGCCTTCAGCTCGGCGGCGCGCGCGAGCATCGCGCGCAGCTCGTCGGCGCTCCAGTCGGCGAGGCTGATGAAGTCCTTCGGCACTAGCGCCTCAGCAGGGTCCCGACGCCGGTGTCGGTGAAGATCTCGAGCAGGATCGCGTGCAGGATCCGGCCGTCGACGACGTGCGTGCGGCCGACGCCGGCCTCGAGGCACGAGATGCAGCACTCGATCTTCGGAATCATGCCGCCCCGGATCGTGCCCTCGGCGATGTGCTTGCGCGCCTCGGGCACGGTGAGCTGCGGGATCAGCGAGCCCTGCGCGTCGAGCACGCCCTCGACGTCGGTCAGCAGGATCAGCTTCTCGGCGTGCAGCGCCTGCGCGATGACGCCGGCCGCCTCGTCGGCGTTGACGTTGTGCGTGACGCCGTCGTCGTCGATCCCGATCGGCGCGATCACCGGCACGTAGCCGGAGTCGGCGACCGCGGCGATCGGCGCCGGGTCGACGCCGCGCACCTGTCCGACGCGGCCGAGGTCGCGGTCGGGCGAGGTGCGGCGCGTGACGCGGATCATGTCGCCGTCGCTGCCGGTCAGGCCGATCGCGCGACCGCCGGCCCGCTGCACCAGCGCGACGATCTCGCGGTTGACGACGCCGCCGAGCACCATCTCGACGACCTCCATCGTCTGGTCGTCGGTGACGCGCAGGCCGTCGACGAAGGTCGACTCGACGCCGAGCCGCTCGAGGGTACGGCCGATCTGGGGGCCGCCCCCGTGCACGATCACCGGCCGCAGCCCGATGTACTTCAGCAGCACCACGTCGCGCGCGAACGACGCGCGCAGCGCGGGGTCGGCCATCGCGCTGCCGCCGTACTTCAGCACGATCGTCGAGTCCGCGAAGCGCCGGATGTACGGCAGCGCCTCGACGAGCACCTCGGCCTTGTCGATCAGGGCCTTCATCGCGGGCCGTATCCTTCGATCGAGGCCTTCACGGGTTCCGCCTACCCTCCGACTCGCGACGCGCGCGCGCCAGGTCGTCGACCGAATCGAGCAGGCTACGGTACAGGAGGACGTTGCGCGTCGCTGCCGAGAGCGCCGCCGCCGCGAGCTCCGCGAGGCGCGCCGGCGCACCGGTCTCGGCCGCCGGGAACACCCGCGCGACGCCGAGCACGCGCTCGCGCACGCGCAACGGCAGCACGAGTAGCGGCCCGACCTCGCCGCTCTCGGGCGTGTCGACCTCGGGGTCGAAGCGGGGGTCGCGCTCGGGCCGCTCGGTCGCGACGATCGCGCCCGACTGCAGGCTCGCGCCGGTGAGGCCGGCGTCGCGGGGCAGGTCGGCGCGCTCGACGTCGCTGCCCGGCGTCTGCGCCTCGCAGACGAGGCGCCCGCTGCGGTTGTCGATCAGCAGCACCGACGCCGCACGCGCCGAGCATGCGCGCGCCAGCGGGCGCAGCGACGCCGCGAGCAGCCGCTGCGGCTCGACCTCGCGCGTCATGCCATCGCACATCTCGCGCAGCAGCTCGACGTGCGCGTCCTCGGCGCCCTCGTCGGTGGCGCTGCGCGTCGCCTCCGCGGCCGCAGCGGCGCGCTCCCGCTCGCGCGCGAGCTCCTCCTCGAGCTCTCCGACACGCCACTCGAGCGCATACGCGGCCAGCGCGCGGCGCAGCGCGAGCCGCAGCTCCTCCTCGTGCACCGGCTTCGCGAGGTAGTCGCACGCGCCGCGCCGCAGCGCCTCGAGCACGAGCTCCTGGTCGCCGGCGCCCGCGAGCGCGATCGCGCGCGGCGCGGGGCGGCGGCGCCCGACCGCCTCGAGCAGCGTCAGCGCGTCGGGGTCGCGCACGCGCACGCCGAGCACGACCGCCGCGACGCGCGGGTCGTCGACCGCCTTGCGCGCCTCGGTGCCGGTAGAGGCCGCTTCGCAGTCGAGCCCGTCGGCAGCGAGCGCGCGGCACACGGCCTGGCGACAGGCCTCGTCGTCCTCGACCACCAATACGCGTTGAGGCGTCACCGCTCCTCCGGTCGCGCGCTCACAGGATGAAGCGCGAGAGATCCTCGTCGTCGACCAGATCGGCGAGCCGCGCCCTCACGAAGGCCTCGTCGATCACGTGCCGCGAGCCGGACAGGTCCGGCGCGTCGAAGGAGAGATCCTCGAGCAGCTTCTCCATGATCGTGTGCAGCCGGCGGGCGCCGATGTCGTCGGAGGACTGGTTCACGCGCGACGCGCAGTCGGCGATCGCCGCGATGCCGTCGTCCTTGAACTCCACGTCGACGCCCTCGGTCGCGAGCAGCTCGCGGTACTGCCGCACCAGCGAGTTGCGCGGCTCGGTCAGGATCCTCACGAAGTCGTCGCGGCCGAGCGGCGTCAGCTCGACCCGGATCGGGAAGCGGCCCTGGAGCTCGGGGATCAGGTCCGAGGGCTTGGCCTCGTGGAACGCGCCGGCGGCGATGAAGAGCACGTGGTCGGTGCGCACCGTGCCGTGCTTGGTCTGCACCGCCGAGCCCTCGACGATCGGCAGCAGGTCGCGCTGCACGCCCTCGCGCGAGACGTCGGGCCCGCTGCGTCCGGACGCCCCGCTCGCGACCTTGTCGATCTCGTCGACGAAGACGATCCCGGTCTGCTCGACGCGCGCGATTGCGAGCTCCCGCACGCGGTCCATGTCGACCAGGCGCGTCGCCTCCTCGGCCGCGAGCGCCCGCCGCGCCTCGGCGACCGACAGGCGCCGCGGCCGGCGGCGCTGCGGCAGCAGGCCGCCGAGCAGGTCCTTGAACTGCATGCCCATCTCCTCGACGCCTTGCGGCGTGAAGAGCGAGATGCTCGGGCTCGCGCCGCCGCCCTCCTCGAGCTCGACCTCGACCTCGCGCTCGTCGAGCTTCCCTTCGCGCAGCAGCCGGCGCAGCTTCTCGCGCGTCGTGTCGGCCGGCTCGGCGCCGCCCGACGCCGGCAGCGGGATCGCCCCGTCCGCGGGCCCCGCGCCCGGCGGCCCGGCCACCGGCGGCGGCAGCAGCACGTCGAGCAGCCGCTCCTCGGCGCGCTGCTCGGCCTGCGCCGCGACCGCGCGCTTCTCCTCCTCGAGCACGAGCGCGATGCCGAGCTCGGTCAGGTCGCGCACGATCGACTCGACGTCGCGCCCGACGTAGCCGACCTCGGTGAACTTCGAGGCCTCGACCTTGAGGAAGGGCGCCTGCGCGAGCTTCGCGAGCCGGCGCGCGACCTCGGTCTTCCCGACGCCGGTCGGCCCGATCATGATGATGTTCTTCGGCGCGATCTCGTCGCGCAGCTCGTCGGGCACCTGCTGGCGGCGCCAGCGGTTGCGCAGCGCGATCGCGACGGCGCGCTTCGCCGCCGGCTGGCCGACGATGTAGCGGTCGAGCTCGGAGACGACCTCGCGCGGCGTGAAGGTTCGGGGCTCGCTCATTCGACTACGTTCGCCTGCGGCTCAGGGAGCTGCACCACCGTAACACGGTCGTTCGTGTAGATGCAGATCTCGCCGGCGATCTGGAGCGCGCGCTCGGCGATCTGCGCGGCGTCGAAGTCGGTGTGCCGGGCCAACGCGCGTGCGGCGGCCAGCGCGTAGCCCCCGCCCGAGCCGATCGCCGCGAGGCCGTCGTCGGGCTCGATCACGTCGCCGTTGCCGGAGACGACGAGCACGCCGTCGGCGTAGCCGACGACGAGCATCGCCTCGAGGTGGCGCAGCACGCGGTCGGTGCGCCAGTCCTTCGCGAGCTCGACGACCGCGCGGCGCACGTTGTCGGGGTACGCCTCGAGCTTCGCCTCGAGCCGCTCGCTGAGCGCCATCGCGTCGGCCGCGCCGCCGGCGAAGCCGATCAGCGCGCGGCCGTTGCCGGCGGTGCGCACCTTCTGCGCGCCCTGCTTCATCACCGCGTTGCCGACCGTCACCTGGCCGTCGCAGGCCAGCGCGACGCGCTCGCCGTGCCGCACCGCGA
>CAZQYK010000295.1:0-3613 GCA_964597285.1 uncultured Spirochaetales bacterium | reverse complement strand
GCTGACCCGCTTCGCGCGCGTGTCGCTGCACCACAGCGAGCTCGACTCGACGCGCGACGCGACCGGCCGGCGGCTGCCGGGCCAGCCCGAGCGCGAGAGCTTCGGGCGCCTCGAGCTCGGCCCGCCGTCGGTGTGGAAGGTGGTCGGCGAGGTGCAGCACGTGGGCGAGATCGTCGTCAACGAGGGCGGCGGCCGGCGCCTGCCGGCGCGCACGGTCTGGAACGCGAGCGCGGCGCTGAACCTCGTCGAGTGGCCTGGCCTCGGGCTCGAGCGCTGGCTCTGGGAGCTGTGGATCTTCGCCGAGTGGAACAACCTCGGCGACCGCGCCGTGCGCGACTCGCTCGCGTTCCCGCAGCCGGGCCGCAACGCGAGCGTCGGGATCGAGGTGCGGCTTTGAGGCGCCGCGGCGCCGCGTCGGCGCTCGCGGGCCTCTTCGGGCTCGCGCTCGCGGCGTGCGAGGGCAGCGGCAGCTCCGGCGGCGGGCTCGTCGTCGAGCGCGAGCCGATCGCCCCGAACTGCACGCCGGTCGGCGGCGCGTTCCCGTCGGGCCTGGCGCTCCTGTCCGCGGCGTCGGGACGCGCGCTGCTCGGGCAGTTCCAGCCGCCGGCCCTCTGGCTCTTCGACCTCGAGGCCGAGCGCCCGCGCCCGCTCGCCATCCACGACCTCGATCCCGACAGCGACGGCGACGGGCTCGCCGACGGGCCGGAGAACGCGCGCGTGCTCGGCCTGCCCTTCTCGCTGCCGCCGGCGATGGGCGAGGTCACGGCGCCGCGCGACGATCTCGCGCTCGTCAGCACGAGCGACTACGAGCAGGTGCTCGTGTTCGACGCCGCCACGGCGACGCCGCGCGCGGTGACGCTCGAGACGCCGGCCGCGGTCGCGCCGGGCGACTACCCGTTCTGGCCGGCGCCGGGCGCGTCGGCCGCGCGCAGCGGGATCTCGACCCGCGTCTGCATCTTCCCCCCCGACCCGATCGACTCGGGCGGCGCGGCGATCGGCCCCGACGCGCGCTGCGACGCGTCGGCGCCGTCGTACCTGACGACGCTGACCGCCGGCAAGGCGCTCGCCGGCGGGCGCCTGTTCGTCGCGACCTCGAACCTGCGCAGCGGCGACCGCTTCCGGCCGGGCACCGTGCTGGTCTTCGAGTGGATCGAGAGCGCCAGCGGAATTCTCGTACATCCAGAGCCGGTTGCACCGGTGATCTTCACGCACTTCTTCAATCCCACAGGGGTGCGGCGCGCGCTGACGCCGGGCGGCCGCGAGGTCGTGCTCGTCGCGACGACCGGCGCGATCGGCGCCGGCACCGGCGGCGCGAACGTCCGCGGCGAGGGCGCCGTCGAGGTGATCGACCCGAGCGTGCCGCGGCTCGCGGCGGTGATCCCGCTCGGATTCGCGGGCCCGTCGTTCGACGCGCCGGCGCTCGACCCGGGCGGGCGCGTCGCGTGGCTCGGCGCGTCGTCGCAGCGCCAGCTCTACGCGGTGGACCTGCGCGCGCTCGACGACCCGCGGCTCTACGCCGGCGCGGGCCCGCCGGTGCGGCTCGACGGCCTCGACGACGCCGGCTTTCCCGACGCGCGGATCTTCCACGCCGGCGCGCCGCTCGCGCTGCCCGACCGCGCCGACGGCCCTTCGCCGGCGCTGTGCGAGGGCTTCACGCACGCGGCGGTGAACGCGGCCGGCGCCGAGGTGTTCGCGACCGACTTCTGCGACGGCACCTTCACGCGCGTGCGCGCCGGGCTCGGCGGCGCGCCGCCGGTGCCCTACCCGCCCGACCGCTTCCCGGTCGCCGGCCAGCAGGCCCCGTTCGCGCCGAGCGACGCGATCGGCCTGCTGCGCGCGCCCGGCGCGCTGCGCGTGCGGCCGGGGGTTCCGGGGGTCGACTACGCCGGGCCCGACGTGCTCGTCGTCGTCGGCCAGCCCGAGGCGCAGCTGTGCGCGCTGCGGGTGGAGTCCCTCTGAGGGGCCGCTAGCGCAGCTCCTGCTGGAAGAGCGCCTTCACGCGGCGCCATGCGTCCTCGGCGGCGGCCTTCTGGTAGGTGCCGCGCTGGTCGCAGAAGAAGCCGTGGTCGGCGTCGGGGTAGACGACGACCTCGTGGCGCGTGCCGGCCTTCGCGAGAGCGTCCTTGATCTGCTCGACCTGGTCGAGCGGGATGAAGCCGTCCTTCTCGCCGAACAGGCACAGGATCCTGCCGCGGATCTTCGGCGTGCGGCCGATCGTCGACGGCTTGCCGCCCATGCCCTGCGGCGCCGCGATGCCGCCGCCGTAGAAGCTCGCCGCCGCGGCGACGTCGGTCTCGCACGCGCTGAGGTAGGTCATGTGGCCGCCGATGCAGAAGCCCATCGCGCCGATCTTGTCGGTCGTGTCGCTGCGTGCGCGCAGCCAGTCGACCGCGGCCCGCGCGTCGGCGACCATCTCGTCGGCGTCGAGCGCGTTGAGCAGCTTCATGCCCTCGGCGAAGCCGGTGTCGTCGTAGCCGTACTCGGCGCCGGGCCCCGTGCGGTGGAAGAAGTCCGGCGCGAGCGCGACGTAGCCCTCGCCGGCGACGCGCTCGACGACGTCGCGGATGTGGGCGTTGACGCCGAAGATCTCCATGAACACGACGACGCCGGGGTGCGGCCCGCCGCCGTCGGGGCGCGCGAGGGTGCCGCCCATCGTTCCCCCGCCGGACAGCGGGATCTGTACGCGCTCGGTCTGGATGCCCATCGGTCGCATCGGCCTCCGTCGTGGTGGGTTCGAGGGAACACAGCCTGACGGTCGGCCGCGGCGGCGTCAAGGAAACGCGGCCGCCGTGAGCGTTCTAGCGCTTCGGAGGGCGGTGCACGCGCACCGGCGGCTCGGGGTCGAGCGGCGGCGCCGGGTCGTCGAGCAGGCGCTGCGCCGCGTCGGGGTCGGCGTAGGCGGCGTCGCGGGTCCAGCAGAACTCGACGAGGATCCCGCTCGGGTCGAGCGTGTAGATCGACGTGCACCAGCCGTGGTCGATCTCGGTGACCTCGTGTCCGTGTGCGAGCCAGCGCTCGCGGCGCCGTGCGAGGTCGTCGGTGTCGGACGCGGCGAACGCGACGTGGTTCGTCCACAGCGGCAGGCCGAGCCCGGTCGCGATCGCCGGCGACCAGTCGTCGCGCAGGTCGGGATCGTGCAGGTCCCAGAACGCGATCAGCTCGCCGTTGCCGGTGTCGTAGAACAGGTGCTTCGCGAAGCCGCGCTCGCCGGCCGGGCCGACGGCGACCTTGACGAGCGTGAAGCCCATCGCGCCGGTGTAGAACGCGTGCGTCGCCTTCAGGTCGCGGGTCGCGAGCGCGAGGTGGTGGAACGCCATGGCCGAGGACCTCCCGCGCACAGGGTCGCACGCCGCGGCCGCGCCGCGCGAGCCCCGCTCCGCTCCCGCGGCTACGGGCCCGGGAAGATCGGTCCGCCTGGATCGGGGTCCGGCTCGACGGCGACCAGCGGCGCTCCCCCGCAGGCTCCGGCGGTGAAGTCGCAGGTGTGGCGGACCGGAGGACCGACATCCGGCGCGACGAGCGGTGAGACGACCGGCGGCGGGCCGGCCGCGACGTCGCGCGGGGTCAGGTGGTGCAGCGGCGAGCTCAGCCGTGCGAGCTCGGGGCCGAGATC
>CAZQYK010000294.1:0-21678 GCA_964597285.1 uncultured Spirochaetales bacterium | reverse complement strand
GGCTTCACCGATCGAGACCGAGGCCGCGCTCGCGGAGAACCACGCCGCGCACCGCGAGACGCTCGAGCGCCACGGCCACGACCCGCGCGCTCTCGCGGTGCCGATCATGCGCAGCGTGTTCGCGCACCGCGACGCGGCGGTGGTGTCGCGCGTGCGCGACGCGCTCGCGCGCCAGGCGCTCGCGCTCGCGAGCGCGCCGTCGGCGGCGCTGCGCCGCGCCGGCGGCGCCGAGGTCGAGGACTTCGCGCTCCTCGGCGAGCCGGCCCGCGTCGCCGACGCGGTGGCGCGCTACCGCGAGCGCTTCGGCATGACGCACCTGATCGCGCGCACGCAGCTGCCCGGCGCCGACGAGCCCGAGCTGCTCGCGGCGCTCGACGAGCTCGCGGCGCTGAACGACACGCCGACCCGATGAACTCCACTCGCCTTCGGCTCACTGCGCGTCGGCCGACCCTTCGGTCGGCCTCCTTGCGGTGACGCTCGGCGACCGGATCGCGCCCGGCCTGCCGACCGACGCGATCCTGGGCCGCTTCCTCGACTGGACCGCCGAGCGCGGGCTCGCGCCCTACCCCGAGCAGGAGGAGGCGATCCTCGAGCTGCTCGCCGACCGCCACGTCGTGCTGTCGACGCCGACCGGCTCCGGCAAGTCGCTGGTCGCGCTCGCGCTGCACTTCCGCGCGCTGTGCCAGGGGCTGCGCTCGTTCTACACCGCGCCGGTGAAGGCGCTCGTCAGCGAGAAGTTCTTCGCGCTCTGCGACGAGCTCGGCGCCGAGCGCGTCGGCATGCTGACCGGCGACGCCAGCGTCAACGCGGGCGCGCCGCTCGTCTGCTGCACGACCGAGGTGCTCGCGAGCATGGCGCTGCGCGGCGGCGAGGGCACCGACGCGCCCTGCGTCGTGCTCGACGAGTTCCACTACTACGACGACCCGGAGCGCGGCATGGCCTGGCAGCTGCCGCTGATCGTGCTGCGCCACAGCCAGTTCCTGCTGATGTCGGCGACGCTCGGCAACACGAGCCCGATCGAGGAGCGCCTCGCCGAGCGCACGCAGCGCGAGGTGCGCCACGTCCACTCCGACCGCCGCCCGGTGCCGCTCGCGTTCGAGTACCGCGAGACGCCGCTGCACGAGACGCTCGAAGAGCTCGTCGCGGCCGACCGCGCGCCGGTCTACGTCGTCAACTTCACGCAGCGCGAGTGCGGCGAGCTCGCGCAGGGCGCGACGAGCGCGAACCTCGCGCCGCGCGAGCTGCGCGCCGAGGTGGCTCGCGCGATCGGCGGCTTCCGCTTCGACTCGCCCTACGGACGCGACGTGAAGCGCTTCCTGTCGCACGGCGGCGGCGTGCCCCAGGCGGGCCTGCTGCGCGTGATCTTCGGCACCGACACGCTCGGGGTCGGCGTCAACGTGCCGATCCGCACCGTCGTGCTGAACAAGCTCTCGAAGTTCGACGGCGAGAAGGTCGGGATCCTGCGCGCGCGCGAGTTCCACCAGATCGTCGGGCGCGCCGGCCGCAAGGGCTTCGACGAGCGCGGCTGGGTCGTCTGCCAGGCGCCCGAGCACGTGATCGAGAACCGCAAGCTCGAGCGCAAGGCGCGCTCCGGCGGCAAGCGCAAGCTCTTGCGCCGCTCGGCGCCGCCGGGCACCGTGCCGTGGAGCCGCGAGACCTTCGAGGAGCTCGTCGACCGGCCGCCCGAGATGCTGCGCACGCGCTTCGAGCCCACGCACGGGCTGATCCTGTCGGTGCTCCAGCGCCCCGGCGGCGGCGACTGGGCGACGGTGATCCGGATCGTGAACGCCTCGCACGAGAGCGACGCCGCGAAGGCGCGCCACCGCCGCCGCGCCGCGGCGCTCTTCCGCTCGCTCGTCGCGGCCGGCGTCGTCGAGCTCTTCGGGCGCGCGCCGCGCGAGGTGCGCGTGCACCGCGCGCTCCAGAGCGACTTCTCGCTGCACGAGGCGCTGTCGCTCTACCTCGTCGAGGCCGCGGGCGCGCTCGACCCCGAGTCGCCGACCCACGCGCTCGAGCTGCTGAGCCTCGTCGAGGCGGTGCAGGAGGACCCGCGCCCGATCCTGTGGCAGCAGGTGCGGCGCGCGAAGGACGAGCTCGTCGCGCGGCTCAAGGCCGAGGGCGTCGAGTACGAGGAGCGCATGCGCCGCCTCGACGAGGTGACCTGGCCGCAGCCCGAGGCCGAGTTCCTGCGCGAGAGCTTCCGGATCTTCGCCGCGCGCCACCCGTGGGTGCGCGAGGACGACGTGCGGCCGAAGTCGATCGCGCGCGACCTCGTCGAGCGCTACGTCGGCTTCCGCGACTACGTCGTCGAGCTCGGCCTCGCGCGCAGCGAGGGGCTGCTGCTGCGCTACCTGAGCCAGGTCCACAACACGCTCGTCAAGAGCGTGCCCGACGCGCTGAAGAGCGAGGACGTGTGGGAGACGATCGCGTTCCTGCGCGCCGCGGTCGCGGACGTCGACCGCAGCCTGCTCGAGGCGTGGGAGGGCCTGGTCACGCCGCCGGCGCCGGACGCCGCGGCGGCCGAGCCGCTGCCGCCGCGCTTCGACCTCGCGCAGCAGCCGCGCCTCTTGCGCGCGCGCCTTCGCTCGGAGCTGCTCGCGCTCGTGCGTGCGCTCGCGGCGCGCGACTACGACGAGGCCGCGCACTGGGTGCGCGCCGACCCCGACACCCCCTGGGACGCCGCGCGCCTCGAGGCCGCGCTCGCGCCCTTCCACGCCGAGTACGGCGAGCTGCTGTTCACGCCCGACGCGCGGCTCGCGCACCGCACCCGCCTCGAGCCGCACGAGCCGCGGCGCTGGAAGGCGTCGCAGGTGCTCGTCGACGCGGCCGGCGACGGCCTGTGGGCGCTGCACGGCGAGGTCGACCTGCGCCAGGAGCGCGACCCCGAGGGCCCGATCTTTTCGCTGCTGCGCATCGGCCCGTAGGGGATGGGTTAGGATCGCGCGTCGATGCTCGTGGATCTGCTGCTCCTCGTCGCCGGCCTGGCGCTGCTCACCTTCGGCGGCGACTCGCTGGTGCGCGGCTCCACCGGCCTCGCGCGCGCGCTCGGCGTGTCGCCGCTCGTGATCGGCCTGACGGTCGTCGCGTTCGGCACCAGCGCGCCGGAGCTCGCGGTGTGCGTGCTCGCGGCGCTCCAGGGCGCGTCGGACATCGCGTTCGGCAACGTCGTCGGCTCGAACCTCGCGAACATCGGCGTGATCGTCGGCCTCGTCGCGACGCTGCGGCCGATCCAGGTCACCGGCGTCGTCGTCGCGCGCGAGCTGCCGATGATGCTGCTCGCGACCGCGGCGGCGGTCGTGATGGCCTTCGACGCGGTGCTCGGCGTCGGCCCCGACACGCTCGACCGCGCCGACGGCCTGCTGCTCTTGATGTTCTTCCTCGTCTTCCTCTACTACACCGTCGGCGACTTCGCGCGGCAGCGCGCGAGCGCCGAGCGCGCGTTCGAGGCCGCCGACGCGCCCGAGCGCGAGCCGCTCGGCCGCCACGCCGCGGCTTCCGCGATCGGCCTCGCGGCGCTGCTCGGCGGCGCCGAGCTCACCGTCGACGGCGCGATCGGCGTCGCGACCGCGCTCGGCGTGCCGGGGGTGATCGTCGGCCTCACGATCGTCGCGGTCGGCACGAGCCTGCCCGAGCTCGTCGCGTCGCTCGTCGCCACCGCGCGCGGCCACTCCGACCTCGCGATCGGCAACGTCGTCGGCTCGAACATCTTCAACCTGCTGCTCATCGGAGGCGCGACGGCGGTCGTGCGGCCGATCCCGATCCCGGCCGGCGGCCACGTCGACCTCGCGGTGATGACGGTGCTCTCGCTCGTGTTCTTCTTCGTCTCGAGCTCGAACGACCGCCGCATCATCCGCGGCGAGTCCGCGCTGCTGCTCGCCGGCTACCTGGGCTACGTCGCGTGGCGCGCGGCGTACGGGTGAGCCGATCGGCTGCGCCTCGCGGGCACGCCTCGAAGCTGCCGAACAGGAGGCGGGCGCCTGGCGCGTTCGGATCCTGGTACAGCTGGATCAGCTCGAATCCCGACCAGCCCCGGTGGGTTCTCTCCGTGGGGAGGCGGCCCCGAGTGGATCGCGCCCGAGACGAGCCGCGGGCGTCGACGCCCTCCTGCTCACGGCCCGGGAGGCGTCGCCACGCCGTGGAAGAGCAGATCCTCGCGCACCACGTCGACCTGCTCCGCCCAGTAGTCCGTGCGCCCCTGCTCGTAGAGCGCGTCGCGCTCCGCCTCGCTCAGCACCCGCCTCAGCACGATGACCTCGCGATCGATCGAGATCACGCTCCCGTACCCTGGAACCAGGTCGCCGAGCTCGACGACCTGCGCTCCCGCTGCGGTCTCGATCACCGCGCGCTGCGCGCTCTCATCCCAGGCCAGGTAGCGGATCTCGTCAGCGGAGCTCTTCCCCGAGGCCAGCGTCGAGATCGCGGCGCCGAGCAGGATCGTCCAGTAGACCAGGGATCGACGGCTCATCACGGCTCCTCCGGTGCCAGCGCACCCGGGATCCGCGTCAGATCCGGCAAGGCGTCTTGGTTGCTGTTCTGCGGGCTGTGGCAGGCCAGAAAGGCGTCACTGGCCGTGAAGATCAGGTGGTAGCCGGTCCACCCGCGGTAGCGGATCAAGCTGGGAAAGGACCTCACGAGCCCGTCGGAAGTGCGTATGAAATCGTTGCGCCTCGCGAAGGTCTTGAATCCGAAAATGCGCTGGTTCTCCACCAAGGTACCGTGCTCGTCCCGCAGATTGCTTCTCTCCACCCTCCAGATCGTCGACGCGTCCTGCAGCACGACGAAGCGGCTCGTCGGCGTCACTCCATCCGCGATCGCGGGGCTTCCCACGATGCGGCTCTCCGGGACGTGGAAGTCGAAGAACGTCGAGCTCGGGAACCAGGGGATCGAGAGCGATCCGTCCGAGACCTTCCGATACTGACTCTCCTCGAGCGCGGGGCCGATCAAGTGGTACCCGCTCGGGCGATCGCGGGCCGGATCGTTCGGAGCGAGGTTCGCCACGTAGTGAAACTCGCCGGCGTCACAGTCGTAGTCCGTCAGGTTCGCGAAGTCGATGGGTTGCGGCTCGGGCAGGTCGATGCTGCCGACCAGCACCGCGTCGCTCTCGCCGCCCAGCTCCCCCCGATAGACGACGAGCAGCCAGACGTCGGCCGCGTTGGCCGGCAGCTCTCCTTCTGCGAAGTCGAAGCGCACCTCCTGGGGAGCGCGAGTCAGACCGACCTCCAGCGGCCCGGAAACGGCATAGCGGGGCTCCGAGAGGGAGGCGCCGGGATCCTCGAAGAGGTTCGCGTCCGACTCCCGATAGTGCACGACGGCATAGAGATCGCCCACGCCCCCCGTTTCGTGGCCCGCCGGAGAGTCGTTCGCCACCTTGAAGCGGAGCGTCTCGAAGCTCGAGACATTGCCCTCCGCATAGGTCGTGCGGCCGTAGACGAAGCGAGCGGGCGGCGCCACGTCGATCCTACCGCGGAAGAAGTGGTCGATCGCGCTCACCGAGTAGCCGATCGCTCGCGGCAGGAGCTTGCGAACGTAGTCGTCGAGCACACGTCGGTCGAGGATCGGCTTTCGGGATCCGGGCTTCGCGCGGTCGAGGGGACGCTGTGCGGCGACGTAGTAGTCGGTCTCGCCTTCCCCCGAACTCGCCGAGAACTGGTAGTACTTCCGTGTCACGGTCAGCGGCCCGAAGAGCCCATCGACCGTGTAGCTGTCTTCCACTACCTCCATCGCGCTCCGGCTCGGTCGCGGGTAGGCGGACCATCGGCTGTCGTCACTCAGGAACTGGGAGTTCGAGTACTCGGCCAGACCGATGTCGCTCGACCACGCGGCCTGATTGCGGTCTGCCTCCGTCGCGTCGATGATCCGGGCCACGGGCCGCGGTGCCGAGGAGTCACCAGTCGCCGTCGCGAGTAGATCGTCGTTGAACAAGAAGGGAGTCATCTCGAGGATGAGATCCCTTTGACGCGCGGCCCAACTATGGAAGCGATCGGAGTTCGGCGGAGCGTGCGTATCGTTCCGGCTGTGAGCCGGCGTCGCGACGTCCTGCACGAGGTGGACGATGTGACCGATGGACTCGAAGGTCATGGCGAACATGCTTCTCCCGCTCGACTGGATCCCTCTCGAGCAGAGCAGAGAGATAGTATTCACGGGCCTTCGGCCACTGGTGCGCGTCGCCTTCGGATTGCTGCCAACGGATGGCGGAATCCCCTTGGAGCAACACGAGCGAGTATCCGGCGGAGTTCCATGCTTGCGTTGGATCATGAAAGTGGTTGAGCCACCTCGGCGCGTCGTCCTCGGCGTGAGACCCGTCCATGATATGCTCCCGCACCCGCTTGCGATCGACGATCCGATCGAGACCTTGCCAGAATTCGGGGAGGGTCGTCGTGAGAAGGCGTTCCAGGTTCGGGGACTCCTCGGCCGCGCGTTCGCTGAGATGCATGTGCGTCTCCCGCTCGAACGCGGTGACGCGCTCGCTCGGTGTCAAGCTGAGCACTGTAACGAACAACCACAGCGGCACCGTTCGTACGGGTTCGTGCACCCTGGCACTCATCAATAGCCCTCGCAGGCGCCGATGGACCCCGCCGAGAACTTGTTGTTCTGGCGATTGATCGCACGGCAAAGATTCGGAACCTGGGCACCCGTTAGCTCGGGTCCACCGAAGTAACCGGGACTGGCGTATCTCATCAGCTGTCGAGGACTCTCGGGTCGTCTCAGGGGGATGATCCTTCCGCGCATCATCGCCGCCTCGAACGCGACGGCGTCCCCCTCGAAGCCGGGAACCGATCTCACCACGGTCGAGAGCGGGAGGTAGTCGACGGCGTAGACCGTGATCTCCGCCCAGTGGTGGCCCACGAACGAGAGCGGGTGCCAGTCGAGATCGCGGCAGGCGCTGATCGCGAACTCGCCCGCGGGTCCAGTTACCGCCTCCCGGATGCTGTGCGGGATGCCGCAGCCGTCCATCTCGTAGATCCAGCAGCGCCACCAGAAGACCACGACGACGGCGCCCTCGATCGGCTCGCCAGTCTCGGCGTCGACGACGGTTCCCTGGTAGGAGCCGAACAGGTGCCGCGGCCCGATGCAGCCAGCGCAGGCCCCGGCGGCAAGCACCGCGGCGGCGAGCCATGCCGCGCTCAGAACGCGCCGAGTCGCCACACCCCATCCTCGTCCAGCGTGAACACGACCGGGTACGAGTAGATATTCCCGCCCTCGTCCCGGAACATCTGGTAATCGACATTCCTGCCCAGCTGGTCGTCGAACACGAGGTCCGTCAGCTCCCCGTCGATCTCGCTCAGTGGGATCTCGAGAGAGCTCAGATCCTCGGCGTAGCCCGCGCGTCGCCGGATCAGGATGTATTGCAGGGCTCCGGAGACGTCGCCGGCGCGCAGCGCGTCCTTGAGGGCGTTCCACTTCGGCAGGAGCACGAGATCGAGCTCGCCGACGCCGAACACCCGCACGAGCGTGCTCGCCGAGTGAGTCGTGCCGTCCTCGGCGACGACGGTCACCGTGGGCTCGTAGAGGCCGGGCGTCGCGTAGGTGAAGCTGCGGTCGTCGAAGGTCGGCCCGGCGGCGTCCGGCGTGCCGTTGCCGTCGGCGTCGAAGGTGACGAGCGTCGGAGCGACCTCGCTCGTGAACCCGAAGTGCGCGGTGAACGGCACCGTGCCCATGTCGGGCGCGACCGAGAGCGAGACCACAGGCTCCTCGTCGGCCGGCGCGATCGAGACGGGGATCGCGTGGCGGGCGACGATCTGCCCCGTCGCGTCGCGCGCAGTCGCGGTGAGGAGCTCGATCGGTTGCAGGACCGGGACGAGCGCGCCGAACTGCGCCGCGTCGCGCAGCGCGACGACGCCGTTCACCTCGATGCCGAAATCAGCCGCTGGCGCCGTCGCGAGCCCGCGCACGACGAGCGAGTCGGCCTCGATCGCGGCGCCCGCCTCGGGCTCGGTGATCTGGAGCGCCACGGCGCCGCTCGTGGTGAAGAGCGACGGCGCGCTCCAGTCGCCGGCCGGCAGCGCCTGGATCTGCCACCCGTACACCGTGCTCGGCGCGAGCCCGGCGGCGTGCGCGTACGACGGAACCGCCGGGCTCGCGTCGATGGCGCAGCCCGTGCACGCCGTCGCGGTGGGCTCGTCGGGCAGCGCCTCGACGCTCGTGGCGACGGCGACGCGGTAGCCCCCTGCGCCTTCGACCACGGTCCACGAGAAGGTGGGCGCCTCGGCCGGGACGACCGCCCCCGACGCCGGCGCGATCGGCTCCGGGGCGGGAAGGCCCGAGCCGGGCGGCGGCTGTGCGCCCGAGACGGCCGCGATGTGCAGGATGCGCAGCGAGTCGACCGGCGAGATTCCCTCGATCTGGATGTCGAGTTGACGGACGTCGGCCAGCCGCGCCGCCGAGAACTCGGCCAGCGGCAGGACGTTCACGCCCTCGACGATCGGAACCGGCGTGCTCGCGGCCCCGTTCGAACTCCAGAGCCAGATTCGCGCCGTCGCGGCTCCCGTCGACGCCTCGGACGCGGTGATC
Source organism: uncultured Spirochaetales bacterium (assembly GCA_964597285.1). Classification (GTDB taxonomy): domain Bacteria; phylum Myxococcota_A; class UBA9160; order UBA9160; family SMWR01; genus JAHEJV01. The sequence goes on along the minus strand of CAZQYK010000294.1, from coordinate 13,167 downwards.
TCGATCCCGCTGTAGCCGGTGAGGTCGAGGCCGAGCGCTCCGGCGGTGAACGCGGCGCTCGGCGGCTCGCTCGGCTTGGCGTCGTACTGGAACGTGACGCTGCAGCCGGGAGCCGCGGTGAGCACCGCCCCGTCGTCTAGCGAGCCGGACGGCGAGAGAACGGCTCCGGCGACGCCTTCGGGCAGGCCGGTGACGCGCGCGTACACGAGCCGCACGCCGCCGACGACGTGACTCGTGCCGAGGCCCGACTGCTCGACCCGCGTGCCGCCGGAGCTCGTCGCCGTCTCCTCGACCACCGTGAACGGGCCCTCCTCGAAGTCGTCGATGACGAGCGCGCGAGCGGAGTGAGGCAGCGAGATCGTCGCAAAGCATGAGATCATCGCGAGGACCGCCCTGGGCCATCGCTTCGTGGGTTGGCGACACTGCGCTGCCACTATCAGTTGAGTTCCTATCATTAGTCGGCTGATCACTTACATCGGCATCGTACTCGCCCCCCCCCCCTCCTGTGTCAACGACAAAGCAGTAGTTCGATCTGCTAGTGCTTCGCCTCGCGCGCCATCCTCGCCTTCGACGCGGCCCACGAGCAGATCGGGCACGCCGCGAAGTCGTGGCCGCGCGCCGGGCAGTGCTCGCGGCCGAAGTAGATGATCTGGAGGTGCACCTTGCCCCAGTCCTTCTCGGGGAACAGGCGCTTCAGGTCGCGCTCGACCTGCGCGACGTTGCTCGCGGCCGACAGGCCCCAGCGCCCGGCGAGGCGGTGGATGTGGGTGTCGACCGGGAAGGCCGGCATTCCGAAGGCCTGCACCCTCACGACGCTCGCGGTCTTGTGCCCGACGCCGGGCAGCGCCTCGAGCGCGGCCAGGTCGGCCGGCACGCGGCCGCCGTGCTCGTCGCGCAGGATCTCCGACAGCCGGCGGATCGCCTTCGCTTTCTGCGGCGCGAGCCCGCACGAGCGGATCCGCTTCTCGATCTCGGCGACGGAGAGCTTCGCCATCGCGTCGGGCGTCGACGCGCGCGCGAAGAGCGCCGGCGTGACGCGATTCACGCGCTCGTCGGTGCACTGCGCCGACAGGAGCACCGCGACGAGCAGCGTGTACGGGTCTTCGTGGTCGAGCGGGACGCCGGCGTCGGGGTAGAGGCGATCGAGGATGCGCCCGATCCGGCGCGCCTTCTCGGCGCGCGTCACGGGCCCGCCGCCGCGTCTCCGGTGGCGCGCTCGACGCGTTCCATGAACGCGACGAGCGACGGGCGCTGTGCGAGCAGCCGCGCCGCGCCCGGGATCGAGTCGGCGCGCAGCGTGTGGAGCATCGCGTAGACGGCCAGGTCGGCCATGCTGAGGCGGTCGGCGTAGAAGAAGGGGCGCGCGCCGAGGAAGTTCACGAGGTCGTCCATGCGCAGGCCGAGCTCGCGCAGCAGGCCCGTCACCGGGCGCTCCCAGGTGCCGCCGGCGCGCAGCCAGGCCCCGAAGCGGCGCAGCGCGCCGCTCGGCGCCGGCTCCTCGGCCGCCGGCGCGTCGTCCGCGTCGCCGCGAGCGAGCGGCAGCACCAGCTCGCGGCCGACCATGCTCCGGTACTTCATGAAGTACCAGAGGAAGGACTCGTCGGCCCAGTCCTCGAGCTGGCGCTGCTGCGACGACACCTTCGGGTCGGGCGCGAGCAGCGGCGGGTCGGGGTAGCGCGCGTCGAGCGCGTAGAGGATCGCGGTCGAGTCCTCGACGACCTCGTCGCCGATCGCGAGCACCGGCAGCTGGCCGCTCTTCGGGTTCCAGCGCTGGTAGTCCTCGGGCGAGGTCGGCTCGCACAGCTCGAAGGGAAGGCGCTTGTAGAGCAGCGCGCGCCGCACCTTCTCGGTGTAGGGCGTGCGAACGGCCCCGTACAGCGTGATCGGCGCCGGCTCGCTCACCGCTGCTGGCGCCGCCCCCGCTCCTGGATCGCCGCGCGCCGCGCCGCGACCGCGTCGGGCGTCACGCCGGCCAGGTGCTCGCGCGACTCGCGCTGCTCGAGGCGCATGCCGTCGGCGAAGGTGCCGGCCCAGCCGCGGTCGATCATGCGCTTGTAGCGCACGAGCGACGGCGGGTCGCACGAGAGCATGTCGTCGGCGAGCCGGCGGCACGCGGGCAGCAGCTCGGCGGCCGGCACGACGCGGTTCACGAGCCCCCAGCGCTCGGCCTGCTCGGCCGACACGAAGTTCCCGGTCAGCGAGATCTCCTTCGCGCGCCCGATGCCGACCAGGCGCGGCAGCTTCTGGCTGAGTCCCCAGCCCGGCACGATGCCGACGCGCGCGTGGGTGTCGGCGAAGACCGCGCTCTCGCTCGCGACGAGCACGTCGCAGGCGAGCGCGAGCTCGAAGCCGCCGGTGATCGCGTGGCCGTTGATCGCGCCGATCACCGGCGCCGCGAAGTCGTGGATCGCGTCGATCATGTCGTAGTCGGCCGCGCCGGAGCGCTCGGGCTGGGCGCTCGACAGCTCCTTCAGGTCGATGCCGGCCGAGAACGCGCGGCCGGCGCCGGTCAGGATCGCGACGCGCACGCTCGCGTCGGCCGCGAGCTCGAGGAACGCGCGCTCGATGGCCTCGCGCAGCTCGGCGTTCAGCGCGTTCAGCGCCTCGGGCCGGTTCAGCGTGAGCGTGGCGACGGCGCCGGACTTCTCGACGAGGAGGACCGACATGGGAACCCGGGCGAGGATACCCTCTCGCCATGCCCCCCGACAGCGAGCGCTGGCGCCGCATCCACGCCGTCGTGCGCCGCATTCCGCGCGGGCGCGGCGCGACCTACGGACCGGTCGCGACGCTCGCCGGGCTCGGCGGGCACGCGCGCCAGGTGGGCTACGCGCTGGCCGCGCTCGGCGAGGGCGACGCCGTGCCGTGGCACCGCGTGATCAACGCGGCCGGCCGCGTCAGCCCGCGCGCCGAGCCGGGCATCGAGCGCGTGCAGCGGGCGCTGCTCGAGCGCGAGGGCGTGCGCTTCGGCGCCGACGACCGAGTCGATCTCGTGCGCTTCGGCTGGCGGCCGCGGGGTGGCGCACCGACGGGGGCGGCTAGAATGGGGCGCTCCCGAGCACGAGGACGCGCATGACGAAGGAAGCGAAGGAAGAGCTCGAGAAGCGTTTCCCGGAGTTCGTCGGGCAGCCCTTCGGCCCGCCCGAGGTCGGCCCCGACGCGGTCAACGAGCCGATGATCCGGCACTGGTGCGAGACGATGGGCGACGCGAACCCGGTCTACGTCGACCCGGACGCGGCGAAGTCGTCGCGCCACGGCCGGCTCGTCGCCCCGCCGACGATGCTGCAGGCCTGGACGATGGAGGGCTTCCCGATGTCGCGCGGCTTCGAGGCGCCGCGCGACCGGCAGCAGGAGCTGCACAAGCTCTTCAACGAGGCCGGCTACACGGGCGTCGTCGCGACCGACTGCCGCCAGGAGTACCGCCGCTACCTCGAGCCCGGCGACGTCGTGACCGCGCACGCGACGATCGAGTCGATCTCCGGGGAGAAGGCCACCGCGCTCGGCATCGGCTACTTCGTCGAGACGCGCACGCGCTACACCGACCAGAAGGGCGAAGAGGTCGGCTCGATGGTGTTCCGCGTGCTGAAGTTCAAGCCTGCCCAGTCCCCACGGCCGGTGGCGTCGGCCGACGGCGCGCCGGCGAAGCCGGGCCGGATCCGCGCGCCGCGCTCCTTCGACAACGGCTGGTGGTGGGAGGGCGTCGACGCCGGCCACCTGCTGATCCAGAAGTGCAAGAGCTGCGGCGTGCTGCGCCACCCGCCGCGCCCGATGTGCCACGCGTGCCGCTCGCTCGAGTGGGAGGCGGTGCCGTCGAGCGGACAGGGCAGCGTCAACAGCTTCGTCGTGCTGCACCACCCGCCGATCCCCGGCTACGAGCTGCCGATCGCGATCGCGGTGATCGACCTCGAGGAGGGCACGCGCATCGTCGCGAACGTCGTCGACTGCCCCTTCGACGAGATCCACGTCGACATGCGCGTCGAGTGCTCGATCGAAGAGGTCGAGCCGGGCTACAAGCTGCCGCTCTTCCGGAGGGTCGCCTAGCATGCAGAGTCTGCGCTTCGATCAGGTGAAGGTCGGCGACAGGCTGCCCGGCCTCGAGATACCGCTGACGACGAGCCTGATCGTCGCCGCCGCGCTCGCGTCGCGCGACTTCACGCCGGTGCACCACGACTAGGCGGCCGCGCAGGCGGCCGGCGTCGACGACGTGTTCATGAACATCCTGACGACCAACGGCCTCGTCGGCCGCTTCGTCACCGACTGGGCCGGCCCCGACGCGCGCATCGCGAGCGTCGCGATCCGGCTCGGCACGCCGAACCTGCCCGGCGACACGATGAAGCTCTCCGGCAGCGTGAAGGAGCGCGACGAGGGCGCCTGCACCGCGACCGTCGAGGTCGTGGGCGCGAACGCCTGGGGCAACCACGTGACCGGCACCGTCGTCGTCGAGCTGCCGGAGGGAGAGGGCTGATGCCGATCTCGCTGCGCGATCAGGCCGCCATCGTCGGGATCGGCGAGACCGAGTACTCGAAGAACTCCGGCCGCTCGGAGCTCCAGCTCGGCTGCGAGGCGCTGCGCGCCGCGATCGAGGACTGCGGCATCGAGCCGGCCTTGATCGACGGCATGGCGTCGTTCACGATGGACTCGACCGACGAGATCGAGCTCGCGCGCGCGCTCGGGGTCGGCGAGCTGCGCTTCATCGCGAAGGCGCACCACGGCGGCGGCGCCGCGACCGCGACGCTGCACCTCGCCGCGATGGCGGTGGCGACCGGCGCCGCGAACTACGTCGTCTGCTACCGCACGCTGAACGGCCGCTCCGGCCACCGCTTCAGCATGGGCGTCTCCGGCGACCTGATCACGAGCGACCTGATCCACTACAGCTGGTACATGCCCTCGGGCCTGCTGACGCCGGCGTCGTGGGTCGCGATGTTCCAGCGCCGCTACGCGCACAAGTTCGGCACGACCGCCGAGCAGCTCGGCCACGTCGCGATCTCGATCCGCGACTTCGCGGTGACGAACCCGCGTGCGTTCTTCCACCAGCGGCCGCTCTCGATGGAGGACTACCTCGCGAGCAAGTGGATCGTCGAGCCCTTCCGGCTCTACGACTGCTGCCAGGAGAGCGACGGCGCGGCCTGCTGCATCGTCACGACGCCGGAGCGCGCGCGCGACCTGCGCCAGAAGCCGGCGCTGATCCGCGCGTCGGCGCAGGGCTCGGGCCACGACCAGGAGGCGATGACGAGCTTCTACCGCGAGGACATCGGCGCGATCCCGGAGATGGACGTCGTCGCGCGCCAGATCTGGGAGGTGTCGGGCCTCGCGCCCGACGACGTCGACGCGGCGATCCTCTACGACGCGTTCACCGCGATCGTGCTGTGGCAGCTCGAGAGCTTCGGCTTCTGCAAGCCCGGCGAGGCGCAGGAGTTCGCGGCGTCGGGCGGCCTCGCGCGCGGCGGGCGCCTGCCGACGAACACGAACGGCGGCCAGCTCTCCGAGGCCTACATCCACGGCATGAACGGCGTCAACGAGGGCGTACGGCTGATCCGCGGCGATTCGGCCAACCAGCCAGAAAACACCGTCGACCACGTGCTCGTCACGAGCGGCGTCGGCGTCCCGACCAGCGCCATGATCCTCGGGAAATCGGACTGACCCTGCGGTCGTTTGCGTCGTGAACGATTCGTTAGACGAATCTTTCTCTTGCACCTAACGCAGATTAGGGATTGAGCATAACCCATTTCGGGTAATACCCTTCCCGACGATGAAGCGCTTCCGCGCCGGACTCCTCGGGACCGCCGCCCTCGCGTTCGGGATCGCGCTGCCCGCCGCGTCGCTGGCCGCCGACGCCGACAACGACGGCGTCGACGACGCGCTCGACAACTGCCTGCTCGTGCCGAACGCGCCGCCGCTCGACTGCGACACCGACGCCGACGGCTACGGCAACATCTGCGACGGCGACTTCGACCAGGGCCTGACCGTCAACGCGAACGACTGGAAGTTCTTCTGGTTCGTCGACTTCAACGGCGGCGCCGACTCGGGCACCGGCACCGACATGGACTGCGACGGCAACGTCGGCTCGAGCGACTTCACCGGGTTCTTCCTGCCGGCGTTCCAGTCCGGCGAGGTCGGCCCGTCCGGACTCGCATGCGCCGGGAGCCCGCCGTGCAGCTAGCGGGGCGCGCCGCGCGTCTGGCCGCCGGCGCCGCGCTCGCGGCGCTCGCGGCGCCCGCCGCGGCGGTGACGCTCTCGGTTTCGCCGGACAAGGCGACCTACGACCTCGGCGAGACCGTCACGCTGACCGTGATCGGCGACCCGATCGGCACGTCCGACAGCGGGATCTTCGGGCGCCTCGAGTTCTGGCCGTGGCGCACGACGCCGCTCGACGCGACCCAGACCCAGCACACCGGGGGCGGCGGGACGATGCCGTGGGGCGTCGGACCGCTGCGTCAGAGCGTCGCGGCGTCGGAGGTGTTCAACCAGATCACGACCGAGGACACGCTGCCCGCCGAGCAGCTCCAGGTCGCGACGGTGACGCTGTGCGCCGAGCTGCCCGGCATCGTCGACGTCAGCTGGACGCTGCACGACCCCTACGACCCGTTCGGCCTGAGCTTCTTCGGGCTCACGAGCGCGCCGGGCACGAGCTTCACGATCGCCGACCTGCCGGGCGAGCCGGAGGCGAGCTGCCTGCCCGAGCCGTCGGGCGCCGCCGCGCTGCTCGCCGGCGTCGGCGCGCTGCACGGGCTCGCGCGGCGCCGACGCACACGCTAGTCGGGCCGCAGCAGCAGCTTTCCGGTCGTCGCGCGGCCCTCGAGCGCGCGGTGGGCGTCGGCGGCGGCGGCGAGCGGGTACACGGCGCCGATCCGGAGCTTCAGTGCGCCTTCGGCGACCGCGCCGAGCACCGAGCCGGCGCGCTCCTCGAGCTCTTCGCGCGTGGCCGTGTAGTGCGCGAGCGAAGGCCGCGTGACGAAGAGCGAGCCGGCGCCGTTGAGCCGGTTCAGGTCGAAGGGCGGCACCGGGCCCGACGACTGCCCGAAGAGGACGAGGAGGCCGCGCGGCCTCAGGCACGCGAGGCTGCCCTCGAAGGTCGTGGCGCCGACCGAGTCGTAGACGACGTCGACGCCGCGGCCGTCCGTCAGGCGACGCACCTCCGGCGCGAACTCGGTCTCGGTGTAGCGGATCACGTGGCGCGCGCCGGCCTCGCGCGCGAGCGCCTCCTTCTCCGGCGTCGAGCAGGTGCCGATCACCAGGGCGCCGGCGCTTGCGAGCGTCTGCACGAGCAGGAGCCCCGCGCCGCCGGCCGCCGCGTGCACGAGCGCGGTGTCGCCCGGGCGCGTCGCGCGCGTGCCGTGCGCCAGGTAGTGCGCGGTCATGCCCTGGAGCATCGCGGCGGCGGCCCGATCGTCGGAGACGGCGTCGGGCACGCGCACGACGCTCGCGGCCGGCGCGATCACGCCGCTCGCGTACGAGCCGGGCACGGCGGCCCACGCGACGCGGTCGCCGGGCGCGAGCCCGGCGACGCCGGCGCCGACGGCATCGACCTCGCCAGCGCCCTCGAGCCCGGCGACGAAGGGCGCGGGCCTCGGGTAGAGCCCCGTGCGGAAGTAGACGTCGATGTAGTTCACGCCGCAGGCGCGCACGCGCACCCGCACCTGGCCCGCGCCCGGCTCGCCGAGCTCGCGCTCCTCGACGCGCAGCACCTCGGGCCCGCCGGCCGCCGCGACGACGACCGCCTGGATCTTCACGACGCCTCCTCCTCACCCGCGAGCCCGCCGGGCGCATAGCGCGCCTGCTCGGCGTCGTAGGCGTCGAAGCCGACGAGCTCGCGCAGCTCGGCGAAGGGCAGCACACAAGGCGCCGGCTCGCCGCGGCGCAGCGCCGCGAGCGCGTCCTGCATCGCGCGGGTCGCCGCGGAGAGCAGCGTCAGCGGGTAGGCGGCGATCCGGTAGCCGAGCGCCTCGAGCCGCGCCGGCGCGAGCCACGGCGTGTCGCCGCCCTCGACGAGGTTCGCCATCTGCGGCAGCGGCGACGCCGCGCAGATGCGCTCCATCTCGCGCTCGTCGCGCGGCGCCTCGACGAAGAGCAGGTCGGCGCCGGCGTCGGCGAACGCGCGCGCGCGCCACAGCGCCTCGTCGAGCCCGTGGGTCGCGCGCGCGTCGGTGCGGGCCATCACGAGGATGCCGGCGCCGGCGTCGCGAGCGTCGACCGCGGCACGCACGCGCGCGAGCGCCTCGGCGCGCTCGACCACCTGCTTTCCGCGCGTGTGGCCGCAGCGCTTCGGCGCGACCTGGTCCTCGATCATCGCGCACGCGAAGCCGGCCGCGGCGTAGCCGGCGACGGTGCGCCGGACGTTCATCGCGTTGCCGTAGCCGGTGTCGGCGTCGCCGATCACCGGGATCCCGACCGCGGCGCAGACGTCGCGGCCCTGGTCGCGCATCTCGCCGTACGAGATCAGCCCGGTGTCGGGCAGCCCCGCGCGCGCCGCCGACACCGCGAAGCCGCTCATGAAGGTGAGCTCGAAGCCAGCGCGCTCGACGAGGCGCGCCGAGTGCGCGTCGAAGCAGCACGGCATCGCGCGCAGGCCCGGCCGCTCGAGCAGACGGCGCAGGGCGGAGGCGGGGGCGGCCTCGCGCGGCATCGCGTCAGTCTACCGTGGTTCCCCACGCGCGACGCGGTACGTTCCGCCGCCCCATCGAGCAAGCCGGAGGCGCGCAGTGAGCCGAAGGCGAGCGGGTCGTGTCGGTCGTCCAGGAAGGGCTCGTGCGGCCCGCGGCCGGGGCGTAGGCGGGCGCGCGAGGGCGCGTCGGGCTGGAACCTGTTCTATTCTCGGCCGCCCGCCCAGGAGGCCCCCCATGCGCGAAGCCGTCATCGTCGAAGCGCTGCGCACCCCGATCGCGCGCGGCAAGCCCGGCGTGGGCGATCTCTCGGCCTTCCACCCTGCGACGCTGCTCGGCCGCGTGCAGGACGCCGTCGTCGAGCGCGCCGGCGTCGACCCCGCCGCGATCGAGCAGGTCGTCGGCGGCTGCGTCACCCAGGCCGGCGAGCAGTCGAACAACGTCACACGCGTCGCGTGGCTCGGCCGCGACAAGGGCTGGCGCAGCGGCGGCACCACCGTCGACACGCAGTGCGGCTCGGGCCAGCAGGCGAACCACATCGTGTCGGCCTTCGTGCGCGCCGGCTCGATCGACGCCGGCATCGCCTGCGGAGTCGAGGTGATGAGTCACGTCGGGCTCGGCGCCAACGTCATCCACGGGCCCGGCTACTTCCAGCCGCCCGACTGGCCGTGGGACACCGCGCCCGACCAGTTCACGCACGCCGAGCGCATCGCGCGCAACCGCGGCATCACGCGCGACGACGTCGACGCCTTCGCGCTCGAGTCGCAGCGGCGCGCGCAGCAGGCGCGCGACGAGGGGCGCTTCGAGCGCGAGATCCTGCCGATCGACGCGCCGGTGCAGGGCCCCGACGGCCAGCCGACCGGCGAGACGCGCCGCGTGCTGCACGACCAGGGCATCCGCCCGAGCACGCCGGAGGGGCTGCGGAACCTGAAGCCGATCCTCGACGGCGGCGTGCACACGCCGGGCAACTCGTCGCAGATCTCCGACGGCGCCGCCGCGGTGCTGTGGATGTCGGCCGAGAAGGCGCGCGAGCTCGGTCTGCGGCCGCGCGCGCGCATCGTCGCCGACGTCGTCGTCGGCACCGACCCCTACTACCTGCTCGACGGCCCGATCGACGCGACGCACGAGATCGAGCGCAAGACGGGCATGAAGGTCGGCGGCTTCGACCTGGTCGAGATCAACGAGGCCTTCGCGTCGGTCGTGCTGTCGTGGGCGAAGATCTTCGAGCCCGACATGGACAAGGTCAACGTCAACGGCGGCGCGATCGCGCTCGGCCACCCGGTGGGTGCCACCGGCTCGCGGCTGATCGTCACCGCGCTGCACGAGCTCGAGCGCCGCGACGCGACGACCGCGTTCGTGACGATGTGCTGCGGGTCGTCGGTCGGGACCGGCACCGTGATCGAGCGGCTGGCGTAGGAGGGAGCGATGGGCACGCTGGAAGGCAAGGTCGCCGTCATCACCGGCGCCGCGAACGGGCTCGGCCGCTCGCACGCGCTCGAGCTCGCGCGCCAGGGCGCGCGGATCGTCGTCAACGACATCGGCACCGGCGTCGACGGCTCGGGCCGCGACGAGAGCGCCGCGCGCGCGGTAGTCGAGGAGATCGAGAAGCTCGGCGGCGAGGCCGTGCCGCACTTCGGCGACTGCGCCGACTGGAAGGACGCGCAGGCGCTGATCCAGACCGCCGTCGACTCCTTCGGCGGCCTCGACGTGCTGATCTGCAACGCCGGCTTCACGCGCGACGCGGTGATCTTCAACATGAGCGAGGAGGACTTCGACGGCGTCGTGCGCGTGCACCTCAAGGGGCACTTCGCGCCGATGAAGTTCGCGTCGATCCATTGGCGCGAGAAGTCGAAGGCGGCCGGCGGGCCGGTCCATGCGCGCGTGATCTCGACCGCGTCGGAGTCCTTCCTCTTCGGCACGCCGGGCCAGCCGAACTACGCCGCGGCGAAGGCCGGCATCGTGTCGCTGACGATGGGCGTCGCGAAGCTGCTGCTGAAGTACGGCGGCACCGCGAACGTCGTGATGCCGCGCGCGCGCACGCGGATGACGCTGCGCGGCCCCTTCGGCCAGATGTTCGAGGCGCCGGCCGAGGGCTTCGACGACATGGACCCGGCGAACAGCTCGCCGCTCTTCGCGTACCTCGCGAGCCCGCAGGCGCAGGCGATCACCGCGCAGCTCTTCATCGTCTGGGGCAAGCAGGTGGTCGCGATGGCGCGCCCGGCGCACGGAGAGACCTGGGACAACGACGAGGCCTGGACCGTCGACGCACTGCACCGCCGGCTCGGCCCGCACTTCGAGAAGCAGCAGCCGATCGTCGACGGCTACCCGATGCCGGAGGTCTAGGCCGCGCTCCGCTTGTCAGGCGCCCGCCCGCCGTGTTATCAGCGGAGTCGGGAGCCGTTCGAGCGCGGAGGGCTGACTCGTGGAGTGGGTCGGGATCGTCTGCGGTCTGGTCCTCGTCGAGTACATGGTGATCGTCTGGTGCACCGGGCAGGCGCGCGGGCGCCACGGGGTTCCGGCTCCGGCGACCACCGGCCACCCGGTCTTCGAGCGCTGGTTCCGCGTGCAGATCAACACGGTGGAGCAGCTCGCGCTCTTCCTGCCGGGGCTGTTCCTGTTCGCGCACTACGTGCAGCCGGCCGTCGCAGCGGCGCTCGGACTCGTGTTCTTCGCGGGGCGGGCGCTCTACGCGCGCGGCTACGTCGCCGACCCGGCTCGGCGCGGCCCGGGCTTCCTGCTGACGGTGATCGCGAACGCGGTCCTCGTCGTCGGCGGGCTCGTCGGCGCCGTCGTCGCGCTGCTGCGCGCCCCCTAGGGGCATCGAGCGGGCGCGGCGTCACCTCTTCCTGCGCCCGGCCCCCCACTGTGGATATACTGCGACCCTTTCCGCGCTCCGGCGCGGGTCCCGCCCGGCGCCGCCGGCGCCTCTTCGAACATCCAAGCGAACGCGTCCGCCGCCCCGCGATCCCGGTCCGCCCCGGCCGGTCGCCGAGCCGTCGGGCCCCCCACCCCGGACGAAGGCCGGATCGAGAGCGGAGACAACAGCGACGATGAGCAGCCAGAACGCCAAGCTGAACTCGTGGGTGGCCGAGATCGAGGCCCTCTGCCAGCCCGAACGGGTGCACTGGTGCGACGGATCGAAGGCCGAGTACGACGAGATGGTGCGGCTGATGCTCGAGTCGGGCACCGCGCGCGAGCTGGCGAAGCGGCCGAACAGCTACCTGATCTGGTCCGACCCGGCCGACGTCGCCCGCGTCGAGGACCGCACCTTCATCTGCTCGCAAGACGAGCGCGACGCCGGCCCGACGAACCACTGGCGCGACCCGGCCGAGATGAAGAGCACGCTGCGCAAGCTCTTCGCCGGCAGCATGAAGGGGCGCACGCTGTACGTGATCCCGTTCAGCATGGGCCCGGTGGGGTCGCCGATCGCGCACATCGGCGTGCAGCTCAGCGACTCGCCCTACGTCGTCGCCAGCATGCACATCATGACGCGCGTGGGCTCGAAGGTGCTCGACGTGCTCGGCGACGGCGCGTTCGTGCCGTGCCTGCACTCGGTCGGCGCGCCGCTCGAGCCGGGGCAACCGGACGTGCCCTGGCCCTGCAACTCCGACAACAAGTACATCGTGCACTTCCCGGAGACGCGCGAGATCTGGTCCTTCGGCTCGGGCTACGGCGGCAACGCGCTGCTCGGCAAGAAGTGCTTCGCGCTGCGCATCGCGTCGGTGATGGCCCGCGACGAGGGCTGGCTCGCCGAACACATGCTGATCCTGAAGCTGACCTCGCCCGAGGGCCGCTCGCGCTACGTCGCCGGCGCGTTCCCGAGCGCCTGCGGCACGACGAACCTCGCGATGCTGACGCCGACGATCCCCGGCTGGAAGGTCGAGTGCGTCGGCGACGACATCTGCTGGATGAAGTTCGGCGACGACGGGCGCCTGTACGCGATCAACCCCGAGGCCGGCTTCTTCGGCGTCGCGCCCGGCACGAGCATGGACTCGAACGCGAACGCGATGCGCTCGTTCACCGAGAACGCGCTGTTCACGAACGTCGCGCTCACGCCGGACGGCGACGTCTGGTGGGAGGGGATGACGGTGGAACCGCCCGCCCAGCTCACCGACTGGCACGGAGAGCCGTGGACGCCCGGCAAGGGCAAGCCCGCGGCGCACCCGAACGCGCGCTTCACCGCCCCGGCGCGCCAGTGTCCGGTGATCGCGCCCGAGTGGGAGGACCCGAAGGGCGTTCCGATCAGCGCGATCCTGTTCGGCGGGCGCCGCGCGACGGTCGTGCCGCTCGTCAACGAGGCGCGCGACTGGCAGCACGGCACCTTCCTCGGCTCGATCATCTCGAGCGAGAAGACCGCCGCGGCCGCCGGCAAGGTCGGCGAGCTGCGCCGCGACCCGATGGCGATGCTGCCCTTCTGCGGATACAACATGGCCGACTACTGGAGCCACTGGCTCGAGATCGGCCGGCGCAAGGGCGCCCAGCTGCCGAAGATCTACTACGTCAACTGGTTCCGGAAGAGCGACGGCGGCGACTTCCTGTGGCCCGGCTTCGGCGAGAACAGCCGCGTGCT
>CAZQYK010000293.1:0-6069 GCA_964597285.1 uncultured Spirochaetales bacterium | reverse complement strand
TGCGCGAGTTCCCGCGCGCGAACGGCTCCTACCGCGACGGGCGCATCGAGGTCTACCCGCGCGTCAACGTGGGCGTGGCGGTGGCGGCGCGGGACGCGCTCGTCGTGCCGACCATCTTCGACGCCGACCAGAAGTCCCTCGGCGACATCGCACGCAGGTCGCGCGAGCTGGCGCAGAAGGTGTGCGACGGCGAGATCACTCCCCCCGAGCTGTCGGGCGGGACGTTCACGGTTTCGAACCTGGGGATGTTCGGGATCACGAACTTCGCCGCCGTGATCACGCGCAACGGAGACCAGGTGTTCGAGGTGTTCACGTCGGTCGGCGGCCTGACGACGCCGAACCCGGCCGAGGATCTGGTCGAGCTGTCGAGCGCGATCAACTTCATCGGGACCGCGTTCCCGATCGGAACCGGCGTCTACCAGCTCTTCGTCAACGCGCTCGACGAGAGCGGCCTCGGCAAGGTGCTGGCCGAGCCGACGCTCGTCGCGCGCAGCGGCCAGACGGCGCACTTCCTGGCCGGCGGCGAGATCGCGATCCTCGTGTCGCAGGGCGGCGCGTTCGGCTCGATCACCACCGAGTTCAAGGAGTTCGGCGTCGGCATCGAGTTCACGCCGACGGTGCTCAGCGACGACCGCATCCACCTCGACGTCACGACCGAGGTCAGCGAGATCGACTTCAGCCTCGGCACCGAGGTGGCGGGCTTCACGACGCCGGGCTTCCGCACGCGGCGCGCCTCGACCGGCATCGAGGTCGGCGACGGCCAGACCTTCGCGATCGCCGGGATGCTGCGCGACGACCTGACCGAGCGGGTCAGCCAGTACCCGATCCTCGGCTCGGTCCCGATCCTCGGGACGCTGTTCCGCAGCTCGAACTACCAGAAGCGGCTCACGGAGCTGGTGGTGCTCGTGCGGCCGCGGCTCGTGAAGCCCCTCGGGGTCGACGTGCCGCCGGTGCCGACCGACTACCTCGACGAGCCGAACGACTTCGAGTTCTACCTGCTCGGGCGCGTCGAGGGCTATGACGACCGGCGCCCGGGCGCCGAGGACGAGGCACCCGAGGCAGGACTGATCGGCGATGCGGGCTACCGTCTACCGGCGACGCCCGAAGACGAGGAGGACGCGCGATGAACCCCCCGAACCGGATCGCGCGCAGCGCCGTGTCGCTCGCGCTCGCGGCGGGCCTCGTGGCCGGGCTGGCGGCGTGCCAGACCCCGCTCGATCGCGCCTACGGGCGCTCGCAGCGGGAGTTCGTGGCGCGAATGATCGAGAATCCCGAGGCCGGCGCCGAGGGCGCGGCCGTGCTCGGCGACGGCGCGTCGACCGGCGCGGCGCTGACGAAGCACCGCGAGGCCGAGCGCGCCACCGACGAGGGGCAGCCTCAGTCGGTGATCAACATCAATACGAATTAGTGGATGGGGGCTCTGGAGCAGGAGCAAACGCAGATGCAGCAGCAGCAGTCCGACCGGCGCGACGAGCGGGGCACGGTGATGGTGATCGCGACCCTCGCTGCCGGAGCGCTGATCCTCTTCATGGCGCTGGCGCTCGACGTCGGCTTCGTCTGGTCGAGCCGGACGCAGAGCCAGAACGTCGCCGACGCCGCGGCGCTCGCCGCGGCCGGGACGATGTTGACTGCGAATGGGACGCAGTTGAACTTGGGCGGGCCGACCCCACCGACCGGAGCCTTCGCCGCGGCGCAGAACTACGCGGCGAGCAATTCCACCGTCGCGAATCCGTCTGTCGTCGTGACAGCATCCGACATCACCTTCGGCACCTGGAACTTCCAGACCCAGACGCTCGATCCCGCGGCGAACCCGACCGATCCGACGCACCACACCGGCGCGCGCGTCGTCGTGCGCCAGGACGGCTCGGACAACGCGCGCTCGCCGGCCTTCCTGTCGGGCCTGCTCGGAATCAGCGGCTTCGACGTCGTCAACACCGCGGTCGGCTACCTCGGCTACGAGGGCGAGTGGGACCCGGCGGAGTTCGACCTGCCGATCGGGATCGACAGCTGCGCGCTCCTCGAAGGGGGCACTCCCTCGCCGGGCAACAGCTGTGGCGGTTCCGGCCCGTGCGCGCTCGGCAACCCGATCGACGCGTGCACGCTGAGCTCGAACCCCGGCGGCTTCCAGTCGATCGACACGCCGAACGGCGCGAGTTGCCTGAAGCTCCATTCGACGCCGGACCAGAACGCGTGCTGGGTCGGCTTCGACGACCAGAACCAGCAGTCGACGAGCGTCAACAACCTGCGGCCGCTGGTCCAGAACGGCAACACGAACGGCGTGTCGGCCGGCGACGACACCTACGTCGACAACGGCAACAAGACCCCGATCGTCGCCGAAATCCGGGACAAGATGCAGGGCAACGGCGGCTACTCGCGCCACGGCACCGACCGCTACCTGCCCAAGGACGGGGTGGCCGACTCGTGGGTCGTGCGCTTGCCGGTGATCGCGTGCCAGGACACCGACCACTGCGCCGGCGGCTCGCCGGTCGAGATCGTCGGCGCGGTCTGCTTCGAGATCCGCGAGGTGCTGCCGACCCCGGAGCACCAATTGCGGGGGCGCTTCCTGTGCAACGACTCGCCCGATCCCCAGATCGTCTCCCTCTACCAGCAGTTCTGCGGCGGTGGCGGGTCCACCGGCTCCGGCGGCTGCGACTTCGGCCTGCGGGCCGACCGGCCCGTCCTCGTCCAGTAGCCATCTTCCGATCGGCCCGCATCTGTGCGGGCGGTGTGACTCTGCATGCCCAATCCCACCTGCGTCTTCTACACGACCAGCGCCGAGCTGCGCGACGTCGCCGAGCAGCTCGAGAGCGACGGCACGCTCGGCCTGGCGGTCGTGACGACCGAGGCCGAGGAGTTCCTCGGCGCCGTCTCCGAGCGCAAGCCCGAGCTGGTCTTCGCCGACCTCGGCTTCCAGCCCGACGCGGTGCTCGACCTGGTCGAGAAGCTGCCGGTGCCGGGGCCGCGGGTGCTCGTGACCGGCCCGCACAGCCAGAGCGGCGCGATCCTGCGCGCGATGCGTCTCGGTGTGCGCGAGTACTTCGACGTGCCGCCGAGCGCCGACGAGCTGCGCCGCACGCTGGGCCGGCTCGCCGCCGAGATCGCGTCGGAGCGCGGCGAGGGCGAGCGGGCGCGCGTCGTCGCGGTGATGGGCGCGAAGGGCGGCGTCGGCGCCACCGCCGTCGCGTGCCAGCTCGCGGCGAGCCTCCGGCGCGCGGGCGCGCGCACTGCGATCGTCGACCTCGTGCTGCCGCTCGGCGACGTGGCGCTCTTCCACGACGTTCAGCCGGCGTACACGCTGGCCCACATCAGCCGCGAGAGCCAGCGCCTCGACGGCACCTTCCTGCGCACGCTGCTCCAGTCGGCGCGCAACGGCGTCGAGCTGCTCGCGGCGCCGACCCGCGTCGAGGAGAGCGACCTCGTGCGCGGCGCGCACGTCGAGCGCGTGCTCGAGCTGCTGCGCCAGGCCTTCGACTGGATCGTGCTCGACGTGTCGCGCAGCTGGAGCGAGCCGACCGTGCGCGCGCTCGACCTCTCGGACCAGATCCTGCTCGTGACGCTGATGGACGTGCCGACGTTGCACCACACGCGCCAGCACCTCGACCTGCTCGAGCGGCTCGGCCACGCGGGCGAGCGCGTGCGGCTCGTCGCGAACCGCTACGCGAAGACCGACGCGGTGACCGACCGCGACGTCGCCGGCTTCCTCGAGCGCGAGCCCGACTTCCGCATCCCGAACGACTACCGCACGACGGTGGCCGGCGTGAACCGCGGCCTGCCGGTGGCGGAGATCGCGCCGCGCAGCCCGCTGGCGCGCGCGTACGAAGAGCTCGCCGCGTCGCTCGCCACGTGGACCGGCGAGCCTCGCGTCGACGCGGAAGCGGACGGGGACGAGGGCGGTGGGGGCCTCGCTCGGGCGGTGCGCGGAATCTTCCGGAGGACCTGATGGCGCTGTTGGACCGGCTACGAAAGGACGCGAAGGAGGGCGCGAAGGCGCTCGACAAGGTGGGGTCGCACCGGCGCTCGGCCGCCGAGCCCGGGCCCGAGGCGGCCTACCAGGAGCTCAAGTCGCGCGTCCACAACCGCCTGTTCGAGATGATCGACATCGCGCGACTCGGCAAGGTCTCCGAGGAGCGCGTGCGGCAGGACGTGTCACTCGCGACGCGGCGCATCCTCGAGGAGCAGCGCGTGCTGCTGACGCTCGAGGAGCGCGAGCGCATCGTGCTCGAGATCCAGGACGAGGTCTTCGGCCTCGGGCCGCTCGAGCCGCTGCTCGCCGATCCGACCGTCAGCGACATCCTCGTGAACGGGCACTCGCGGATCTTCGTCGAGCGCCACGGCCGGCTCGAGTCGACCGTCGCCCGCTTCAAGGACGACGTGCACCTGATGCGGATCATCGAGAAGATCGTCACGAGCGTCGGCCGGCGCGTCGACGAGCTGAACCCGATGGTCGACGCGCGTCTCGCCGACGGCTCGCGCGTCAATGCGATCATCCCGCCGCTCGCGCTCGACGGCCCGATGCTCTCGATCCGCCGCTTTCCGGCCGACCCGCTGATGGCCGAAGACCTCGTCGAGCTGGGTTCGCTGACGCCGGAGATCGTCGAGCTGCTGCGCGGCGTGGTGAGCACCCGCCTCAACGTGCTGATCTCCGGCGGCACCGGCTCCGGCAAGACGACGCTGCTCAACGTGATCTCCCGCTTCATCGGCACGACCGAGCGCATCATCACGATCGAGGACTCCGCCGAGCTCCAGCTCAAGCAGGACCACGTGGGGCGCCTCGAGACGCGCCCGGCGAGCATCGAGGGCCGCGGCGAGGTGAGCCAGCGCATGCTCGTGATCAACGCGCTGCGCATGCGCCCCGACCGCATCATCGTCGGCGAGGTCCGCGGCGCCGAGGCCTTCGACATGCTCCAGGCGATGAACACCGGCCACGACGGCTCGCTGACGACGGTGCACGCGAACTCGCCGCGCGACGCGCTGTCGCGAATCGAGAACATGGTCGCGATGTCCGGCCTCGACATCCCGCAGCGCGCCGTCCGCAGCCAGATCGCGTCGGCGATCCACGTCGTCGCGCAGCTGATGCGCCTCGCCGACGGGCGGCGGCGGCTGGTGAGTCTCCAGGAGATCACCGGCATGGAGGGCGAGATCGTCACGATGCAGGAGATCTTCACGCTCGAGCGCCACGGCATGGACGCCGACGGCAACCTCCGGGTCGAGCTCGTGCCCACCGGCATCCGGCCGCGCTTCGCCGACCATCTGAAGGCGAGCGGGTTCGAGCTGCCGGCGGCGATGTTCGAGCCGACGGCGCGTCGGGCCCAGCGCTAGGTCGGAGACCCATGTCCCCGTTCGTCTACGTGTTGATCTTCCTCGCCGTGTTCCTGACGGTCGAGGGTCTCGCGATGCTCTGGAGCGAGGGGCGCAGCGGCAGCCGCGCGACCGCGCGCAAGCGGCTGCGGCAGATCGCGCTCGGCATCCAGGATCCGAGGCTGCAGTCGGAGGTCTCGATCCTGCGCGCGCGCGAGGCGGCCGGGCGCTCGCTCGCGGCGGTCGCGAACTGGCTGCCCGGCGGCGCAGGGCTCGAGCGGAGGCTCTACCAGGCCGGGCTCCAGATCTCGCCGAGCCAGTTCCTGATGCTCGTCGCCGCGCTCGGGCTCGGCGCGTGGCTCGCGGCCTCGATCGCGCTGAACAGCCCCTTGCTCGCGCTGCCCTTCCTGGCGGTCGGCGTGCTGCCCTTCGTGCGAATCCGTCAGCTGCGGGCGCGGCGGCTGCAGAAGTTCGAGGAGCAGTTTCCGGAGGCGCTCGACCTGTTGAGCCGCGCGCTGCGCGCCGGTCATGCGTTTCAGACCTCGATGGGTATGGTCGCCGACGACCTCAAGGAGCCGGTCGGGCCCGAGTTCCGGAAGACGTTCGATCAGCAGAACTTCGGATTGCCGCTGCGCGACTCGCTGTTCCAGCTCGCCGATCGCATTCCGCTGATGGACGTCCGGTTCTTCACGACCGCCGTCCTGATTCAGCGCGACACCGGCGGCAACCTGGCGGAGATTCTCGACAACCTTGCCCACGTCGTCCGCGAGC
>CAZQYK010000292.1:0-10276 GCA_964597285.1 uncultured Spirochaetales bacterium | reverse complement strand
AGCGCGCCGCCGGGCTGCGACCCGACGCTCGATCCCGGCGGGCTCGTGCGCGACCCGAACCCGGCGCGCGTCGTCTACCGCTCGGTCCCGTGGCACTACAACGAGGCGATCGGCCTCGTCTACGACGGCGCCTACTGGGTCTCGGGGATGGTCGTCGCCGCGGCGCCGCAGGACGTCTCGTTCGGCGAGGTCGACGCGACGAGCCTCGCGCTCGCCGAGAAGCTCCACGAGCAGGGGCCGAGCTCCGGCCCGACACAAGGCGTGTTCGCGCCGACCGGCGACCTGATCACCTTCCAGAGCCTCGACCACGTGCCGGCGCCGGGGGTCGTGTCGCGGCTTCTGCGCGCGCGCCTGACGAACCTCTCCGCGGTCACGCTCGACCTCGCACGCGCCGGCTTCACGTTCGCGGACGGCGGCGACGCCGACGGCGACGGCGTCGCGGACGCCGACGACAACTGTCCGTTCCTGCGCAACCCCGACCAGGCCGACACCGGCGGCCTCGCGTCGCCCGCGCCCGACGGCGTCGGCGACGCGTGTCAGTGCGGCAACGTCAGCGGGAACGGGATGACGAACGGGCAGGACGGCAACGCGATCCGCCGCCACGCGCTCGGCGTCGAGCCGAACCCGAACTTCGTGCGCCCGGGCAACTGCGACGTCACCGGCAACGGCCTGTGCAACGGGCAGGACGGCAACGCGGTGCGCGCCGCGGCGCTCGGGCTTCCGAGCCCGCTCGCCGACGGCTGCCCCAACTCCACCGGCGGTGCGCAGATCGAGGTCGACACCGACACGGCGTGCGACGTGACGCTCGTCGGGCTTCCGCCGGGCGCGGCGCTGCGACTCGACGGCACGCCGGTCGGGAACTCCGCGGCCGACGGCAGCGCGACCGTGAGCGTGCCGGCGGGGTCACACGCGATCGGCGTGCGGCCGTGAGGCGGCTCCGCACGCTCGCCAAGTCGGCGCTGTTCACCGCGGTGCGGGCTGTGAACTCCACGGAATGTGACCCGGGTATCTGCCGAGCTGGCGCTGATCCTGCTGGCGAACGAAGCGCGGGAAGACGGCCGGGATAGGGTGTCGGTTGCCCGGTCTCGGACGCGACTCCGTCACCAGAATCAACGCGGTCGACCGGCCCGCTGGCGGCGAATCGTGTGGATGGCGGCGAGTAGCACCACGCTCCAGCACAGGCTGTTCAGAAGCACCAATCTGGGGTATCCGGGGTCTTTGACGGCGTAGATGCCCAGGGGAATCAGGCTTGACGACTGGGCTTGGCCCACCACGACGCATCTGGCGCTCGCGCTGCCTCGGTGACGTTCTGTCTGCTGATCGTTCGCTCAGCGAATATCTCAAGTTCGCGTTCGCGGCGGATTGCCATTGATGCGGCGAGGGAAGGCGGATAAAACCATCTCGGAGGCTGAGTCTGCGCAGCCCTGGGAAGGAACCGCCGATGCACCGCGTCGCCCTCGCTGTCTGCTCGCTGCTCGTCGTCGCCGCCCCGGCGGGCGCCGGCACGCTCCAGTTCTGGGAGGACTCGCTCGGCGCGCCGGGCGTCACGGCCGAGTTCCCGAGCGGCGCGGGCCTCGTCGCCGACATCGACTTCGACGCCGACTCCGCCGAGGGCGGGGGGCTGCTGATCGGGGCCACCGAGATCGAGATCCGGCCCCAGCAGGGCGTCACGTTCGTCGACTTCACCTGCCAGCTCCCGGGCTGCTCGCCGAACAACGACTACGTCTTCGTGCCCGGCGACGAGGCGGGTGGGGGCGTGGTCCTCGTCAGCGATCCCCGCGTCCAGCCGGTCAACGGCATCCACGACCTCGGCCGAATCGAGTTCGACGCCGCTCAGCCCGGCGCGATGCCGCTCGTGAGCTGCAACTATGCCGGCGCCGACGGGGTCGAGCGCAGCTGCAACCCCTTCGTGCTCGTGAGCCTGCCCGAGCCGGGCGGCCTCGCGGGGCTCGCCTCCGGGGCGCTGCTCGCGCTCGCGCTGCGTCGGCGACGTTCCACCTCCTGATCGTTCGCCCGGCGAATATGTTAGTTCGCCATCGTGGCGGAAAAGCGTTGAAGCGGTAGGGGAAAGCGGGATAAAACCGTCCCGGGCTGCTGCGCCTCCGCAGCGAATCTCCTGGGAAGGAACCGCCGATGCACCGCCTTGCGCTCGCCGTCTGCTCGCTGCTCGTCGCCGCTGCGCCCGCCGCCGCCGGAACGCTCCGGATCTGGGAGGACTCGCTCGGCGCGCCGGACACCACCGCCCCCTTCCCGAACGGCAGCGGGCTGATCGCCGACCTCGACTTCGACGCCGACTCGGCCGAGGGCGGCAGCGGCCTGCCCTTCGGCGGCCCGAGCGAGATCGACATCCGGCCCTCCGGGAACCTCGTGTTCGTCGCGTTCACCTGTCAGCTCTCGGGGTGCACGGAGAACGTCGACTACGTATTCACGCCGGGCGGCGCCGGCACCGGCGGCCTGCTGCTCAGCGATCCGAACTTCGCGAACCCCGAGACGGGGATCTTCGACATCGGGCTGCTCGAGTTCGACATCGCGTCGGGGCTGGGCACGATGGAGCTCGTCGGCTGCAACTACAGCGACGGCAACGAGACCGAGCAGACCTGCGACCCGTTTACGCTGGTGGCGGTGCCGGAGCCCGGCACCGCGGCGCTGCTCGGCCTGACACTCGGCGCCGTCGCGATCTCGCGACGGCGGCGCTAGGCGCGCGGCGTGCGCAAGCTCCTGACCGCGTGCGCGCTGGCCCTCGGAGCCGCGCTCGCGCCGCTGGCCGTGGCGGCGGTGGTGCCGAACCCGACGCTCACCGGCCCGGTCACCGGCGGACTCAAGGGCCACCCGCTCTGGGACAGCTGGTTCGACCTCGCGCCCCTCGGCTACGAGGAGGCCGAGTACTTCGTCAGCGGCACCGCGCGCGCGCACCCCTCGGGCCCCGACGCCGCGTTCACGACGCGCATCATCGTCACGCGGCCGAGCGATCCGGCCGACTTCAACGGCACCGTCGTGCTCGACTGGACGAACGTCACCGCGCAGTTCGAGAACGCCGTCGACACCGTCACCGCGTACCCGATGCTGCTGCGCGACGGCTACGCCTACGTGCACGTCAGCGCCCAGGCGGCGGGAATCTGCTGCACGCCGCTGACGCCGCAGGTCTGGGACCCGGTGCGCTACGCGAGCCTGAGCCACCCGGGCGACGAGTACTCCTTCGACATGTTCGCGCAGATCGCGCAGGCGCTGCGCTCGCCGCAGGGCGTCGACGCGATGGGCGGGCTCGTCGTCGAGAAGGTGCTCGCGGTCGGGCAGTCGCAGTCGGGCAGCCGCTTGAACACCTACGTGCAGCAGATCCAGGGCGGGATCGGCGAGGCGGTGATCGACGGATTCGTCGTGCACGGCAGCGCCGGCGGCAGCAAGAGCACGCTGTCGACGAACGCGCAGGCGCCGACGATCCACCTGCTCTCCGACGCCGAGTTCTCGACGAACGATCCGGCGCCGAACGCGCCGAACTACGCGCTCTGGGAGGTGGCCGGAACCGCGCACTCCGACTTCTGGATCGGCAACCACCAGGAGCTCGGCCAGGGCCCGCGCTCGCAGGCCAGCGCGCCGAAGCAGGACCCGGCCGGACTCGCGCTCGTGCAGCAGATCGCGGGCAACTACGGCGAGCAGCCGACGCCGGGCTCGCTGGTCTGCATCGCCCAGGGGGCGCAGTTCCCGATGCGCTACGTCGCGTCGTCGGCGATCGACGCGCTCGACCGCTGGGTGCGCACCGGCGTGCAGCCGCCGTCGGGCCCGCGCTTCCAGGCCGACGGCTCGAGCCTCGCGCGCGACGAGCACGGCAACGCGCTCGGCGGCATCCGCATCGCGCCGATCGACGTTCCGATCGCGTCGTACCAGAGCACCGCGTGCCCGCTCGGCGGCATCACGGTGCCGTTCACCGAGCCCGAGATCCTCGCGCTCTACCCGACCCACGCCGACTACGCGTGCCAGATGCGCGCGGAGACCTACCAGGACGTCAAAGAGGGCTGGGTGCTCCAGCCCGACGCGCTCGACCTGCTCGCCCGCGTCGACGCGGCCCAGAACCGCTGGCTCGGCGACACCAGCGAGGCCGACTGCGACGCCGACGGCGTGCCCGACGCGGTCGACAACTGCCCGCTCGTCGCGAACCCCGGCCAGGAGGACCGCGGCGGCGTCAACACGACGACCCCCGACGGCATCGGCGACGCGTGCCAGTGCGGCGACGTCACCGGCAACGGCGTCGTCAACGGCCAGGACGGCAACGCGATCCGCCGCCACGGCCTCGGCGTCGAGTCGAATCCGCTCTTCCGCGTGCCCGGCAACTGCGACGTCAGCGGCAACGGCCAGTGCAACGGCCAGGACGGCAATGCGGTGCGCGCGGTCGCGCTCGGCATCCCGAACCCGCTCTTCGGCCAGCACTGCCAGAACGCCGACCCCTTCGCACCCGACTGCGAGAACTGCCCCGACCTCGGCCCGGGCGTCACCTACTTCATCGAAGACGGCCCGGCCGAGCAGAGCGACACGCTCGAGGCCTTCTTCCTCGCGGTCGCCGGCGACACGATCGAGTTCGGCCCCGGCGCGTTCGAGTTCTCGACGACGCTCGTGATGGCCCACAAGGAGAACATCACGGTCAAGGGCCAGGGCTCCGGCCAGACGATCCTCGACTTCCTCGGCAGCCGCTCGCCCGAGGGCATCTCGATGAGCCACATGACCGGCGTGACGATCGAGGACCTGACCGTCTTCGACACGCCGGGCTTCTCGATCAAGGTCTCCGACTCGAACCACGTCGTGATCCGCAACGTGCGCACCGGCTGGTCGAGCGCCGACACGAACCCGAACGACGCGATCGACGACCGCGGCGGCATGGACCCGAAGATCCCCTCGACGCTCGAGGTCTCCTGCGTGCACGAGCTCTCGTTCCCGCAGAGCACCGGCACCTACGTCGACAAGGACGGGATCCCGCGCAACTACGTGCCCGACGGCAGCAACGGCGGCTACGCGATCTATCCGGTGCTCTCGAACGACGTGCTGCTCGACAACGTCGTCGCGCTCGGCGCGTCCGACGCCGGCATCTACGTCGGCCAGTCGAACGACGTGATCGTCAAGAACAGCGAGGCGCTGTTCAACGTCGCCGGCTTCGAAATCGAGAACACCGACAACGCCGACGTCTTCGACAACGTCGCCCACTGCAACACCGGCGGCTTCCTCACCTTCGACCTGCCGGGCCTGAACCAGTACGGCGACAAGACGCGTACCTTCGACAACTACTCCGGCTACAACAACACCCCGAACTTCGCGCCGGGCGGCATCGTCGCGGCGGTGCCGCAGGGCATCGGCTTCCTGCAGCTCGGCTACGACGAGCACGAGATCTTCGGCAACACGATCGAGTGGAACCGCAGCGTCGGCCTCGTCTACGTCAGCCACGAGCTGATCGGCGGAAGCTCCGACCTGCGGATGGACTACACGCCCGAAGGCATCGACATCCACGGCAACGTCTTCACCGCGAACGGAACGCTGCCGCAGCCGCCCGGCGAGGGCGTGATCGTCTGCGAGCCGGGCACCGGGCCGGGCTTCACCGACGTGCCGCCCTGCATCCCGACCGGCATCAACGACTCCGACCCGTCGCTGCTGCCGGCGCTGATCCAGATCAAGGGCGTGCTCGCGGCCGACGGCCATGGCCCGACCGGCGCGCACATCGTCTGGGACGGCCTCTACGACGCGCAGGACTACGGCTGCGCACTCGCGCCCGAGTTCGCGTCGCTCGTCGACGCGAACGGGAAGCCCCAGTACACCGGAGCCCACGACCCGGCCTGCCGCTACAACGGCTACAAGTTCACGAACCCGGCCGACCCGGCGACGCGCCGCCACCCGCAGTACTGGAGCTGCATCGCCGACGCGGGCGATCCGGGCGCGAACACCTTCTCGGCCGAGAGCCGCAAGTTCATGAACTTCGACGGCACCGACCCCACCGTGCCGCCGCAGGTCGACGTCGACGCGCACGACTGCCCGGGCCAGTTCGGCACGCAGCTCGCGGCGCTTCCGGCCGCGGTCGTCGAGCCCTACGTGCCCGGCGCGAACGGGCCGCCGCCGCCGAGCGCCGCCGAGATCGCGGCGATCTGCTCCGACTACTCGGGCACCGAGATCAACCGCGAGGCGCTGCCGTACAACTGCGAGTACCTCTCGCAGTACAACCTCTTCGCCGACCCGACCGAGCCGCGCAGCGGCCCGAACGAGAACGGCGTGCTCTTCGACCTGACGACGCCGCTCTTCTCCGACTACGCGCAGAAGGCGCGCTTCGCCTTCCTGCCGCCGGGCGAGCCCGCCACGTGGCAGGAAGGCGACATCGACTCGCCGAACGCGACGCTGAACTTCCCGGTGGGCACGGTGATCGCGAAGACCTTCTGGTTCGACGACCAGGGTGCGCACGACGTCGTCGAGACGCGCCTCCTGATCCACCGCGAGGCCAGCGACGGCAGCTCCTTCTGGGAGGGCATGGCCTACATCTGGGAGACCGACGGCAGCGGAAACCGCACCGACGCGCGGCTCGCGGTGGCCGGCGGCACCGCGGCGGTGAGCTGGAACTTCACCGATCCCGACCCCGACGTGCCGGCGCCCGGCAACGTCTACGCCGGCAGCACGCCGGACTACTCGATCCCGCACGCGAACCAGTGCGGCAACTGCCACATCAACGACGACCGCCAGCCCGGCGACGCGCCGATCGGCCCGAAGGTGCGGCTGCTGAACCGGCCGATGGACTACGGCACCGGGCCGGAGAACCAGCTCCAGCACTGGGTCGACGCGAGCCTGCTCTCCGGAGCGCCGGCGCTCGCGCTCGACGGCGAGCTCGTCGCGACGAACGTGCAGCGCGCGCCGCGCTTCAACGTGCCCGGCGACAGCGCGAGCATCCCGGCCTCGGAGCCGGGACGGCTCGCGCAGATGAGCGCCGCCGAGATCGACGAGGAGCTGCGCGTGCGCGCGTGGCTCGAGTCGAACTGCGCCCACTGCCACAACCGCGACGGCCTCGCGCAGAGCACCGGCGTGTTCCTCGACACCTTCCGCGTCGTCAACCTGAACTACGGCATCTGCAAGACGCCAACGACGGCCGGCAGCTCGTCGGGCGGCCGCGACTTCGACATCGTGCCGACGAGCGCGGACGACTCGATCGTCTCGTTCCGCCTGCACTCGACGAACCCGAGCGAGATGATGCCGCCGATCGCGCGCAGCGTGTCGCACGGCGAGGCGGTGGCGCTGCTCGACCACTGGATCGACACGATCGTCGACTCGCGCTACGCGGGCTCGGGCTGCGAGCAGTAGCGGAGGCCTCCCCAGCTCGGACGTGCTCGCAACCCGCCGCTGGGCCAAGCTCGGCGGATGGGACGCCTGCTGCTGCTCTTCGTCGCGCTCCCGATGGTGGAGCTCGCGTTGCTCGTCGAGGTCGGGCGGCGCATCGGCACCGGCGCGACGCTGCTGCTGATCGCGGCGACCGGGTTGATCGGCGCGTCGCTCGCGCGCCGCCAGGGCCTCGGCGTCGTCACCGAGATCCAGCGCGAGACCGCCGCGGGTCGGCTCCCGGCCGGGGCGCTCGTCGACGGCGCGATCCTGCTCGTCGCCGCGGCGCTGCTCGTGACGCCCGGCGTGCTGACCGACGCCGTCGGCTTCGCGTGCCTCGTGCCCGCGTTCCGCCGCGCCCTGAAGCGCGCCGCCCAGAGCCGCCTCGAGCGCGCCGCCGCCGAGGGCCGGGTCGCGCTGCACGTGCTGACGACCGACCCCTTCGAGGTGCGCGAGGAGCGGGAGGTCCGCGAGCTCGGCGAGGACGAGGTCGAGGTGGTCCGGGAGCGGAGGGGACCCGAGCGGCCCGGGCGCTGAGACGTCCCGCGTTCCGGTATGCTGGCCCGCGATGGCGCGCGCGACGCATGCCTCGATCTGCCGCTTCTGCCACGCGAACTGCGGGATCCTCGTCGACGTCGAGGACGGGCGGCCGGTCGCGGTGCGCGGCGACCGCGCGAACCCGGCCTACCACGGCTTCACCTGCGCGAAGGGGCGGCGGCTGCCCGAGCAGCACGCCCACCCCGAGCGGCTGCTGCACTCGCAGCGGCGCGTCGCGCCGGGCCGCTTCGAGCCGATCGCGAGCGAGCGCGCGATCGACGAGGTCGCGGCGCGCATCACCGAGCTCGTCGCCGAGCACGGGCCGCGCTCGGTCGCGCTCTACGTCGGCACCTACGCCGGGCCGCACCCGGCGACGATCCCGTTCGCGATCGGCTGGCTGCTGGCGCTCGGCTCGCGGATGGTCTTCACCGCGGCGACGATCGACCAGCCCGGAAAGAACGTCGCGAACGCGCTGCACGGGCGCTGGCTCGGCGGCTCGCACGTGTTCGACGAGTCGGACGTCTGGCTGCTCGTCGGCAACAACCCGCTGATCTCGATGTCCGGCGGCATCCCGCCGGCGAACCCGGCGCGGCGGCTGCGCGAGGCGAAGGCGCGCGGGATGCAGCTCGTCGTGATCGACCCGCGCCGCAGCGAGGTGGCGCGCTTCGCCGACCTGCACCTCCAGCCGCGCCCGGGCGAGGACCCGGCGCTGCTCGCGGCGCTCGTGCACGTCGTGATCCGCGACGGCCTCGTCGACCGGGCGTTCGTCGACGCGCACTTGGACGGCCTCGGGGCGCTGGCCGACGCCGTCGCGCCGTTCACTCCCGAGTTCGCGGCGCAGCGCGCGGGCGTCGCGGCCGCCGACGTCGAGCGCGCCGCGCGGATCTTCGCCACGGGCCGGCGCGGTTGCGGCGTCGCCGGCACCGGCCCCAACATGGCGCCGCGCGGCAACCTCACCGAGTACCTGCTGCTGTGCCTGAACACGCTGTGCGGCCGCTGGCGGCGCGCCGGCGAGCGCGTGCCGAACCCCGGCGCGCTGCTGCCCCCCGCGCATCCGGTCGCGCAGGCGCAGGCGCCGCGCCGCGGCTGGGGCTTCGGCGAGAAGCTCCGCGTGCGCGGCTTCACGAGCAGCGCGGCCGGGCTCCCGACCTCGGCACTCGCCGAGGAGATCCTCGAGCCCGGCGAGGGGCGGATCCGCGCGCTCGTCTGCGTCGGCAGCAACCCGATCGCCGCGTGGCCCGACCAGCTCGAGACGCGCCGCGCGATGGACGCGCTCGACCTGCTCGTGACGCTCGACGTGAAGCTCTCGGCGACCTCGCGCCTCGCGCACTACGTGATCGCGCCGAAGCTCTCGCTCGAGGTGCCGGGCCTGTCGCTCTCGATGGAGGCGCTCGAGCAGACCTACGTCGCGATGGGCTACTCGGAGCCGTACGCGCAGTACGCGCCGGCGCTGTGCAACCCGCCGCCCGGCTCCGACGTGATCGAGGAGTGGGAGTTCTTCCACGGCCTCGCGCAGCGGATGGGCCTTCCGCTGGCGCTCTACCCGGTGCGCGCCGAGACCGGCGTGCGCCGCGAGCGCTCGGAGCCGATCGCGGTCGACCTGGAGCGAAAGCCCTCGACCGACGAGATCCTCGAGCGGCTCGTCGCGCGCTCGCGCGTGCCGCTCGACGAGGTGAAGCGCCACCGCCACGGCGCGCTCTTTCCCGACCCGCCGATTCTCGTGGAGCCCGGCGACCCGGAGTGCGCCGACCGCCTCGACGTCGGCAACGCCGACATGCTGCGCGAGCTCGTCGCGGTCGCCGCCGAGGGCCCGCGCGCGCCGGAGGTCGCGGGCCGGCCGTACCGGCTCGTGTCGCGCCGGATGCCGAACGTCTACAACTCGTCGGGCCGCGACATCGCCGCGCTGCACCGCGGCCGCCCGTACAACCCGGCCTATCTGCACCCCGACGACATCGCCGCGCTCGGGCTCGAAGAGGGCGACACGGTGCGGATCGCGTCGGATCGCGCGAGCATTCTCGGCGTCGTCGCCGCCGCGCCCGAGCTGCGCCGCGGCGTGCTGTCGATGGCGCACGCGTTCGGCGACGCGCCCGAGCGCGACGCCGAGCACCGCCACATCGGCAGCACGACCGGAAGGCTCGTCGACAAGGCGCGCGAATACGACCCGTACACCGGGATCCCGCGCATGAGCGCGATCCCGGTCTCGATCGAGCGCGCCGACGCGGCGCCGCCCGCCGCGTCGGAGCCCGCGTGAGCGGCCGCCTCGCCGGCCGCGCGGCGCTCGTCACCGGCGCCGGCCAGGGCATCGGGCGCGCGATCGCGCGCGCGTTCGCGCGCGAGGGCGCCGACGTCGCCGCGGCCGATCTCGACGCGGCGAAGGCCGAGGCCGCGGCCGAAGAGGTGCGCGCGC
>CAZQYK010000291.1:0-2986 GCA_964597285.1 uncultured Spirochaetales bacterium | reverse complement strand
TGCCGCCCTGTGACCCGCCGCCCCGCCCTGCCGCTCGGCCTGCTGCTCGCGCTCGCGACCGCGTGCCCGCCCGGGGAGGTGCCGCCGACCGGCGCCGCGCCGGTGGCGCGTCTCGAGCAGCGCAAGATCGTCGACCTGACGCATGTCTTCGACGGCAAGACGATCTACTGGCCCACCGAGTCCGGCTTCGAGCTCACCGAGACCGCGAAGGGCGAGCAGCCCGGCGGCTACTACTACGAGGCGAACAGCTTCCGCGCGCCCGAGCACGGCGGCACGCACCTCGACGCGCCGGTGCACTTCGCGAAGGGCCAGTGGAGCGTCGAGCAGATCCCGCTCGAGAAGCTCGTCGGGAGCGCGGTGCTCGTCGACGTCAGCGGCGCCGCGAAGGCGAATCGCGACTACGCGGTGCCGGTCGAGGACTTCGTGCGCTGGGAGGCGGTGCACGGCCCGATCCCGGACGGCAGCATCGTGCTCGTGCGCACCGGCTGGGGCGAGTTCTGGCCGAACCGCAAGCGCTACCTCGGCACGACGGAGACGGGGCCCGAGGCGGTCGCGAAGCTGCGCTTCCCGGGCCTCTCGGAGGACGCGGCGCGCTGGCTCGTCGAGGACCGCAACGTCCACGCCGTCGGCCTCGACACGCCGAGCATCGACCCGGGCCAGAGCACCGCGTTCGAGGCGCATCGGGCGCTCTTCGCCGCGAACGTGCCGGTGTTCGAGAACCTGGCCCGCCTCGACGAGCTGCCGGTGTCGGGCTTCCAGGTCGTCGCGCTGCCGATGAAGATCCGCGGCGGCAGCGGCGCGCCGCTGCGCGTGATCGCGCTGGTGGACGAGTAGTCGTCCGCGCGGCGTCGCGTGCGCCGAGCGGGCCGGGCCGGCCAGGATGCATCGGGAGGGGCTCTGACCAGCCCGGCCATCGGCTCTACTGGCTCCGAGGAGAACACTCCTGGTTCTGCAGGGCTCCTGCAGGGTCCGGCCTCGGATGGCTCGATCGCCACGACCAGACTGCGCCGTCGAGTGGCTCCGGATCCAGTCGGGCCCCTCCCGATTCTCGTGTGGGGGATGGGACGATCCCGTAGCATCGACCCGCCGCGCGAGGAGGAGACATGAGCGCCGCCGCCGCCAGGTCCCTCGGCCTCGGTCCGATCGACCAGGTCGCCTACGTCGTCGCCGACCTCGAGCGCTCGCTGCCGCGCTACGAGGCGCTGTTCGGACCCTTCGAGGTGGGCACGACGCCGCTGCGCGGCTGCACGATCCGCGGCCGCGAGGCCGACTGCGTGCTGCGCCTCGCGGTCAACCGCTCGGGCCCCGTCGAGATCGAGCTGATCCAGGTGCTCGAGGGCGACACGCCGCACGCCGAGCACCTGCGCGCGCACGGCGAGGGCCTGCACCACGTGCGCTTCCGCGTCGACGCGCTCGAGCCGAAGCTCGCCGAGCTCGAGGCCGCCGGCTACCGCACGCGGTTCGCGAAGCGCTTCGGTCCGGCGGTCGCGTTCGCGTACGTCGAGACGCCGGCCGAGCTCGGCGGCAGCCTGATCGAGCTGCTAGAGATGCCCTAGGCGTGGCGCTCGCGCCGGTCTCGACGGTCCACGTCAACGCGAACTGCTCCGACCTCGCGCGCTCGCTCGCGTTCTGGCGCGACGCGGTCGGCCTCGAGCCGCTCTCGCACACGCGTCCGCCGCCCCAGGACGGGCGCGGCTTCGGCCTGCCCGGTCGCGTGCGCTGGGACGCGCACCTGCTGCACGACGCGCGCGGCGTCGCCGGCCCGGCGGTCGACCTGCTCGAGTGGCTCGAGCCGCCGCCGTGCGGGCGCCCGGCCGAGGCGGCGAACCGGCTCGGCCCGTACCGCGTGTGCCTCGCGCACCCGGACCTCGACGCGCTGCACGCCCGCCTCGCCGGCGCCGGCGTGCGCTGCGCGTCGCCGCCGGTGCGGATGCCGCTCGACGCCGACGGCGCGCTCGTCGTGCGCTTCCTCTGCGCCTTCGACCCCGACGGCACCTGCGTCGAGTTCCTCGAGCAGCCGGGCGCGCTCCGCCTGCTGCACGTGAACGTCAACTGCCGCGACCTCGAGCGCTCGTCGCGCTGGTACCGCGACGTGCTCGGCCTCGAGCCGCTGATGCCGCGCGCGCAGCCCGGAGCGGTCGACGGCACGGGCCTCGGCCTCGGCGGGTCGTGCCGCTTCCGCGCCGACTTCCTCGCGATCCCGGGCCGTCCCGACCTCGTCGTCGACCTGGTCGAGTGGCTCGAGCCCGCGCCCGTCGGCGCGCCGCCCGACGCGGCGAACCAGCTCGGCTGGTTCCGGATCGCGTGGCTCGTCGACGACGCGCGCGCGAGCTGCGCCGAGCTCGACCGCCTCGCCGTGCCCCACTCCGGCCCGTGCTGGCTCGACATGGGCCCCGAGATCCCGATCCGCGGCCTCGACGCGGTCTTCTTCCGCGACCCCGACGGCACCTGCCTCGAGCTGATCGAACGCCCGCGCTGAGCGCGGGCGTCGCACCGGCCCTCAGATCCCGACGAGCTCCGCGAGCCGCTCGCGGTGGTGGGCGGCGTCGCCGAAGAGGAGCTCGCTCGACTTCGCGCGCTTGAAGTAGAGATGGGCCGGGTGCTCCCAGGTGAAGCCCATGCCGCCGTGGATCTGGATCGTGTCGGCGGCGGCGTGGAAGTAGGCCTCGGAGCAGGTCGCCTTCGCGAGCGCGGCGGCCTCGAGGAAGCCGGGGTCGTCCTCGGCGGCGGCGAAGGCCGCCGCGTACGCGGCCGACTTCGCGAACTCGACGGCCACCAGCATGTCGGCGCACCGGTGCTTGATCGCCTGGTACGAGCCGATCGGGCGCCCGAACTGGAGGCGCGTCTTCGCGTAGTCGGTCGACAGCTCGAGGCAGCGCTGTGCGCCGCCGACCTGCTCGGCCGCCAGCGCGGCGACGGTGAGCGCGAGCGCGCGCTCGACCCCCTCGCTCGCGTCGCCCGGGCCGACGCGCCGCGCCGGCGTGGC
>CAZQYK010000290.1:0-5475 GCA_964597285.1 uncultured Spirochaetales bacterium | reverse complement strand
ACGGCTATGCCGACGTCGTCGTCGGCGCCTACACCTACGATATTGGCGAGCAAGGCGAGGGGGCGGCGTTCGTCTTCCTCGGAGGCCCGACGGGGATCGTCGACGGCGAGCCTTCCGCCGCACACGCCAGGCTCGAGTCCGATCAGCAGAGCGCGTTCTTCGGCATCAGCGTCGCCTCGGCGGGCGACGTGAACGGCGACGGCCATTCCGACGTGATCGTCGGCGCGAGCCGCTACGACGCAGGAGAATTCGACGAGGGCGCTGCCTTCGTGTTCCTCGGGAGCGCCGTCGGCATCGTCGACGGCCACGCGTCGAGCGCCCACGTCAGGTTCGAGTCCGACTCGGAGGAGGCGCAATTCGGAGCCAGTGTCGCGTCGGCGGGCGACGTGAACGGCGACGGCTATGCCGACGTCGTCGTCGGCGCTCCTCACTTCAGCGGGTTCCGCATCTTCAGCGGTGGCGCGTTCGTCTTCCTGGGCGGCCCGGACGGCTTCACGGACGGTCGCGCGACGAACGCCGACGCCGGGCTCCAGCCCGATCAGAACGACGTGAGGTTCGGGTCTGACGTCGCGTCGGCGGGCGACGTGAACGGTGACGGCTATGCCGACGTGATCGTTGGCGCTCCGTTGCAGACGGCGGGCGCGACCGACGAGGGGGTGGCGTTCGTGCTGCTCGGGAATGCCGGCGGTCTGCCGGCGGTCGTGCAGCAGCGCCGGGGCGACGGCAGCGGCGTCGCGATACAGCCCTACGGAGTCAGCCACGCGGACGGCGCGCTGAGCCTCGAGATCGTCGGCCGCCACCCCGACGGTCGCGGTAGCGCCAAGGCCGAGTTCGAGCTCTGCCCGTCGGGAGCGCCGTTCGGCGCCGTCGTCTGCACGATCGGCGCGACGGAGACGTGGACCGACGTCGGCACCGGCGGAGACGGCGTCGTGCTGGCGCGCGAGTTCAGCGACCTCGCGCCCGGCGCGCTGTTCCGCTGGCGCGCGCGCGTGCTGCACGCGCCCTTCTCCGTCGCGCAGCCGGGGGTCGCAGGTCCGCCGCGGCCCGCCCACGGGCCCTGGCGTCGTCCCTCCGGACAGGCCTTCGAGGCCGACGTCCGGGTCGACGCGGACTCCGATGCGGACGGTCTCATCGACTCGGCCGAGCGAGAGATCGGAACCGACCCGCTCGATCCCGACAGCGACGACGACGGACTGTCGGACGGCGACGAGGTGCGCATCCACGGCACCGACCCGAATGCGGCGGACACCGACGCGGACGGGCTCGGCGACCTGTTCGAGGTAACACACGGCTTCGATCCGCTCACCGGGGGCGAGCAGGCGCAGGATCCGGATGCCGACGGGCTCGACAACCTCGGCGAGCAGGCGGCGGGCACCGATCCGAATGCGTTCGACACCGACGGCGACGGGCTGCGCGACGGCTTCGAGGTCGCCAACGCGTTCGATCCGCTGGCGCCCGGCGAGCAGACGCAGGACCCCGACGCCGATGGGCTCGACAATCTCGGCGAGCAGGCGGCGGGCAGCGATCCGCACGCTGCGGACAGCGACGGCGACGGCTTCAGCGACGGCGAGGAGGTTCACACGTACGCGACCGATCCGGCCGACCCGGACAGCGACGGCGACGGGCTCGACGATCGTTTCGAGGTCTGGAACGGCTTCGATCCGCTCGCTGCCGGAGAGCAGCACGAGGACCCCGACGCGGACGGGCTCGACAACCTCGGCGAGCAGGCGGCACAGACCGATCCCCACAACGCCGACACCGACGGCGACGGCGCCGGCGACGGCGAGGAGGTCGCTGCGGGGACCGATCCGCTCGATCCCGGCCGCTATCCGGTCTCGTTCGCGTGGCAGAGCGTCGGAGATCCGGGAAACGCGGCCGACGACACCGGCTTCGGCGCGGTGCCGTACCCGTACGCGATCTCGCGTCTCGAGGTGACGACGCGCCAGTACGTCGCATTCCTGAACGCGGTGGCGCGCTTCGACGCGCGTGGGCTATTCAACGCGTCGGGCGACCCGCACTACGGCGTCGCGCGTTTCGGAAGCCCCGGCAGCCACTGGTATGCGGCGCTCCCGGGGCGCGAGCACACGCCGATCAACTTCGTGTCGCTCTACGACGCGATGCGCTTCGTCAACTGGCTCGAGAACGGGCAGCCGGTCGGCGCGCAGGGCGCCGCGACCACCGAGGACGGAGCCTACACGATCACGCAGGCGGGGATCGACGCGAACTCGATCGCGCTCAACCCCGGCGCGTCCTTCGCGCTGCCGAGCGAGGACGAGTGGTACAAGGCCGCCTACTACGACGCGCAGAGTGGGAGCCATCTCGAGTATCCCGCCGGGACGTCGGCGCCGATCCAGTGCTTCGCTCCGAGCAGCAACGGCAACCGCGCGAACTGCCGCTCCGTCGTCGGCGATCTCACCGACGCGGGCAGCTATGCGGGATCGCCGAGTCCGAGCGGCACGTTCGACCAGGGCGGGAACGTGTGGGAGTGGACCGACGAGCCCGTCGGGCCGGAGCGAAGGGTGCGCGGCGGAGCCTTCGACAGCGAGCGTCAGGACCTCTCGGCCGGGCAGTCGGGGCTCGAGGCGGCGCCGGCCGACGAGTCCGCCGATCTGGGCTTCCGCGTGGTCCCGGAGCCGGCGGGTCCCTTCCGCAGTGTGGCAGCGGCTGCGCTGGCACTGGCGCTCGCCGCCCTCAGTCGTCGGCGACGAGGCTCTTGACGCTCATCACGACCGGCGTGCGCTGCGCGGCGGTCTGGGCGCCGAGCAGCAGGCCGGTGGCGCGGACGCGGCGGCGCGCGAGGTGGACGAGCTGGATCTCGCGCAGGCCGGCGCGGCTGCGCGAGCGGCAGCGCCGACACGACCTCCACCGCGACCGCCTCGGCGCACTCCCAGCTCCAGCTGCGCTGCACGCCCTCAGGGGTGGCGGCGGCGACGGATCCAGCGCGGGAACGCGCGCGACGGCTCGCGAACCGCGTCGCCGGGAACCACCTGCGCGGAGCGCACGCGGGGCGCATGGGCTGCAGCGGGACGGCGCCCGATGGGCTGCGCTTCGCGCTCGGGCTGCGCGCCGGGCGGCCGCCGCTGGTCGTCTACGAGGAGCCCGCGTGCGGCGGCAGCACGACGACCCAGCCTCGCGGCCAGATCGCGAGGCGGGTGCGGGCGGGGGCGGCGTCGAGCTGCGCGCGCCAGGACGGGCCGTCGAAGAAGAAGGCCGGTCGCCACCACGCGCTCGCGCCGGCGAGTGCGACGGCGGCGAGCAACGCGGCGCCGACCGCGCGCGCTCGCGCCGGCGCGGGCCGGGCGCCGAGCAGCGCGATCGCGAGCAGCATGCCGAGAGCAGGCACGTAGAAGTAGCGCGCGCTGCTCCAGCCGTTGAGCAGGTTGTCGGGGTGCAGCGCGCCGACGGCCGCGAAGACGGCCGACACGGCGATGCCGGCGAGCAGCGCGTGCAGAACGAGCGTGCCGCGCCGCAGGCACGCGGCGGCGAAGACTGCGAGCGCCGCGAGGCCCGCTGCGAGCACCGGGATTCCCGCCGCGCTGCGGCCCTCGATCGTCGCCCGCAAGAGTCCCCCGAGCACGTCGGCCGCCGGCACGCCGAGCAGCGGCGCCGCGACCAGGTGCAGCGCGTTCGCGCCGAGCGCGACGGCGAGGGTCTGCTCGAGCGGGCGCTCGGTGCCGTGCAGCGCGAGCAGCGCCATCTGCACGACGGCGCCGGCGGCGAGCACCGCGGCCTGCACCGCGCGCTCGCGGTCGCGCTCCGCGTACGCGCGCCAGGCGAAGCCCGGCAGCCAGAACGCCGACGGCACGCCGGTGACGCTCGCGAGCGCGAGCAGGGCGCGCAGCGCCCAGCGCCCGGCGGCGCCGAGGCCCGTCGTCGGCAGCGCGAGCACGACGCAGGTCGCCGCCGCGAGGTGGAATTGCGCGTTCGTCGCGTTCGCGAGCACCTCGGCCGACGCCGGCAGCAGCGCCGTGGCGAACGCGAAGAGCACCACCTGCCACGCGGCGAGGCCGAGCGCGCGGTGGCGCCACGCGAGCAGGCACGGTGCGAGCAGCCCGAGCGCGAAGCCCGCGTGGGTCGTGACGAGCGGCGCCCAGGCGAGCGGCGCTGCGCTCGCGGCGAGCACCGCGAGGTTCGTCGCGAGGTGCAGGTGTCCGTCGAGCAGGTAGCCGAGGTCCGCCGTCCACGGCGACGCGAGGAAGCTCGGGTAGAACTCCGCGCCCTCCTCGCCCCAGAAGCGGCCCTCGGTGAAGACGTCGGGCGCGCGGAGCGCGAAGAGCGCGGCGAGGCCGAGCGCGGTCGCCGCCGGCGCGAGGGCCTTCGCCTTGCTCACCCGCCATCCCCGCCGACGTCGAACGCGGCGATCGGCTCGCCCTCGGCGTCGCGCGGCGGGTCGATCCCGAGCAGCGCCGCGACGGTCGGCGCGACGTCGATCATCCGCACGCGGCCCGGGCGCGCGCGGGCCGGGACACCGCGTCCGATCGCGAGCAGCACGCCGGCCATGTCGGGGTGCTCGGGCCGGTAGCCGTGCACGCCGCGCCGGCGGCCGAGGAGGTCGCCGGCGCGCGCGACGAGGCCCCCGCGCACGAAGGTGTACGGCGGCTCGCAGCGCACGACGAGGTCGCCGGTGCGCGTCGGATGGCGCAGACGCAGCGCCTCGGGCAGCGCGTCGCGGCGCGAGACGATCGCTCCTTCGAGTCCGGCGAGCGCGCGCGCGGCCCGCGCGAGCTCGGCCGGATCGTCGACGAAGACGTGCGCGACGCTCGGTCCGACCTCGAGGTGCCCGTCGATCCTGGCGAGCGCGCGGCGGATCGGCACGCTGCGCTCGGCCGTCGTCATGCCGTGGTCGCTGACCACGACGAGCGTCGTGTGGCCCAACGCGCCGCGCCCGTCGAGCCCGGCGAGCAGGTCGCCGAGGTGGCGGTCCTGCGCGGCGAGCGCGGCCGCGACGTCGGGGTGGTCGGGGCCCACCGCGTGGCCGGCGCGGTCGGCGCCGTGCCACCAGCTCATGACGAGGCGCGGCCGCTCGGGCGGCGGCAGCGCGAGCCATGCGAGGATCCGCGCCACCTTCTCGGCCTCGCCGACGCGCGAGTCGAACGGAGCGACGCGGTGGCGCGCGCCGACGCCGCGCCAGTCGGTCTCGGAGCCGACCCAGAAGAAGGTCGCCGCCGCGACGCCCTGGCGCTCGGCGGCCGCCCACAGCGGCTCGGCCTCGATCCAGCCGGCGTCGTTCGCGTAGTCGAAGCGCTCGCCGCGCGCGCGGTCCCAGAACTCGTTGTCGACGATCCCGTGCACGTCGGGGTAGGTGCCCGTCGCGAGCGAGACGTGGCCCGGGAAGGTGTTCGCCGGATAGACCGGCACGAGCGCGTCGGCGCGCAGGCCCTCGCGCGCGATGCGGTCGAGCGCCGGGAAGGGCCCGCGCTCGGGATAGTCGTGGCGAACGCCGTCGAGCGAGAGCACGATCACCGTCGGCTCGTC
>CAZQYK010000289.1:0-5836 GCA_964597285.1 uncultured Spirochaetales bacterium | reverse complement strand
AGTTGTGGCCGACCTGCACCAGGTTGTCGATCTTCGTACCGCGACCGATCCGCGTCTCGCCGAGCGTGCCGCGGTCGATGGTCGAGTTCGCACCGATCTCGACGTCGTCGCCGATCCGGACGCGCCCGACGTTGTGGACCTTCGCGAGCCCCCCGCCTTCCTGGCCGACGTAGCCGAAGCCCTCGCCGCCGATCACGACGCCCGGGTGCAGCACGACGCGGTCGCCGAGCACCGACGCCGCGGCGATCACGCAGTGCGCGTGGATCACGCAGCGCTCGCCGACCGCCGCGCCGTCGTAGAGCACGACGCCGGCGTGCAGCACGCTGTGCTCGCCGATCGACGCGCCGCGGCCGATCGCGCACAGCGGGCCGACCGACGCGCTCGGGTCGACGCGCGCGTCGTCGGCGACGACGGCGCTCGGGTGCACGCCCGGCGTGGGCTCGACCTCGGGAACCAGCACCCGCGCGGCGCGGTAGAAGTCGCGGCTCGGGTCGTCCGAGCGCAGCGCGCTGCGGCCGCCGACGTCGAGGCCGACCGCGGCGACCACCGCGCGCGCACGCGAGCGCGCCAATGCGTCGGCGTAGGCGGGGCTGCGCGCGAAGACGAGCTGGTCGGGCCCGGCCGCTTCGAGCGCGGCGACGCCGCGCACCTCGAGATCGGCGTCGCCCTCGAGCTCGAGCCCGAGCAGCGCCGCGAGCTCGCCCAGGCGGACCCCTCCGGCGGAGTCCACCTAGCGCGCGAGCAGGACGGCGACGGGCGAGGTGCGCACGACCGCGGTCGCGTTGCTGCCCAGGAAGTACTCGGTGATGCGGTTGCGGCCGAAGGCGCCCATCACGACGAGGCCGGCCTTCACCTCCCGGGCGGAGTCGACGATCTTGACGTCCGGCCGCCCGAGCGTCGACGAGATCTCGCGCACGGGCACCGGCAGCGTGCCGACGATGCCGCGCACCTCGTCGAAGCGCGCGACGGCGCGCCCCTTGTCCTTCGAGTCGACGAAGACGTGGATCGGCTCGCCGAGGCGCGTCGCGATCTGCACCGCGAGGTTCGCGCCGATCCTCGAGCCGGGCGAGCCGTCGAAGGCGAGCACGATCGGGCCGGAGAGCTGCGCGCCGGCCGGAACGACGAGCGACGCCTTGCCGGTCTTGCGGATCACGCCCGAGACGGTCGAGCCGATCAGCGCGGTGCGGTGGGCCCCGGCCTGGCCGTCGCGGCCGAGCACGCACAGGTCGGCCGCCTGAGAGCGCTCGACGATCTTGTCGTCGGCGACGCCGGAGACCGACTCACCGGCGTACTCGACGCCCTCGCCGGCGGCGCGCTCGCCGAGGCGCCGACAGCTCGCCTCGGCGCGCTGGCGCAGGTAGCCCGCCAGCGGCTCGGCCGGCGGCGGCGCCACGCCGAGCCCGTCCTCGGCGAAGCCCCGGGCGAAGCGGTCCTCGACGACCGAGAGCCCCTGCACGCGGGCCTTCAGCCGCGATGCCAGCACCACTGCGAAACGCTCGGCGCTCTGCGCCGGCTCGGAACCGTCGGTCGCCACCAGGATCGTCGAGATCATCCCGTTCTCCGCATTGGCTCTAGGCGATCCAGCGCCCGAGCGAAGTTCCCCACACCCACCGGAGGGCGCGCCTCATCCACTTCGTCTTCCGCGCCGAGTGCGGAAACCACAGCGGCTCGGAGCGGGTGCCGGCGCGGTCGATCACGATCGACTGCGTGTGGCACATGCCGCGCAAGCCCTGCTCTCCGTTGACCCTGCCGATGCCGCTCTGCTTGACGCCGCCGAAGGGAGACTCGGCGACGCCGTAGGTGACCATGCAGTCGTTGACGACGACGCAGCCCGAGTCGATCGCGCGCGCGAGCCGCGCGCCGCGGCGGCGGTTTCGCGTCCAGACGTTCGCGTTGAGGCCGTAGGGCGAGTCGTTCGCGAACGCCAGCGCCTCGTCGACGTCGCGCACGCGCATGATCGGGAGCACCGGGCCGAAGGTCTCCTCGCGCATGACGCGCATCTCGTGCGTCACGTCGTCGAGCACCGTCGGCTCGTAGAACCAGCCCTCGCAGTCGGGGTTGCGCCGACCGCCGGCGAGCAGCCGCGCGCCGCGCGCGAGCGCGTCGCGCACGTGCTCTTCGACCACGCCGAGCTGCTCGGGGCGGATCATCGCGCCGACGTCGAACTCGCCGGTCGCGCCCTGGCGCAGCCGGCGCGTCTGCTCGAGCACCTTGCGCGTGAACTCGTCGGCCACCGCGTCGACGACGTAGACGCGCTCGGTCGACGTGCAGACCTGCCCAGAGTTCGTGAACGCGCCGTAGACGGCGCCGCGCGCAGCGCGCTCGAGGTCGGCGTCGTCGCAGACGATCATCGGGTCCTTGCCGCCGAGCTCGAGCGTGCACGGGATCAGCCGGCGCCCACACGCCTCGGCAACGCGGCGGCCGGTCGCGACGCTGCCGGTGAACGCGACCTTGTCGACGCCGGCCTCGACGAGCGCCGCGCCGGTCTCGCCGTCGCCGAGCACGAGCTCGAACACGCCCTCGGGCAGGCCCGCGTCGCGCAGCAGCTCCTGCACGAGCCGGCCGCATCCGGGCGTCGCCTCGGAGGGCTTGAGCACGACGGCGTTGCCGGCCATCAGCGCCTGCGCGGTCGGGTTCAGCGCGAGCAGGAAGGGGAAGTTCCACGGCGTGATGATCCCGACCACGCCGAGCGGCCGGTACGCCACACGCAGCTTCTTCGTCTTCAGCAGGTGCAGCGGCACGCGCCGCTCGGCGAGCACCTGCCCGGCCCGCTTCGCGTAGAACTGGAGCGCGTCGCACGCGAGCAGGATCTCCGTCGAGAGCGCCTCCGCGGGCGGCTTGCCGGTCTCGGCGACGATGCGCTCGACGAACTCGGCCTCGCGCGCGACGAGCCGTTTCGCCGCGCGCTCGAGATAGTGACCGCGCTCGCCGAACGACAATGCGGCCCAGTCGCCCTGCGCCTTGCGCGCGCGATCGACCGCGTCGCGCACCTGCTCGGCGTCGGCGACCTCGATCTCGCCGAGCGACTCGAGCGTGGCCGGGTTCGCGAGTCGCAGCCGCCGGCGCTGTCCCGGCGCTGCCTCGACTCGCTCGACCACGGCCATGCGCTGTTCCTCTCCGGCGGCCCCTCGTCCCCTGAGGTAGCGAGCGTCAGGGTACGGGACCCCCGCGGGACATGTCAATTCGGATCCGGGGCCGGCGAGCCCTGACGGCTAGCGCAGGCCGCCGGCGAAGTATCGAAGCACGTCGGTCTCGGTGAGCATGCCGACGAGCTTCCCATCCTTGCTCACCGCCGGCAGGCAGCCGATCTTGCGCTCCGCCATCACGCGCGCCGCCTCCTCGACGCTGGCGTCGGGGTGGATCACGACCGGCGGGCTCGACATCACGCGCTTGATCTCGACGACCTGGAGGAACGCGCGGCGCGCCTCGCGGGCGTACTCGCTCAGGCTCGACAGCGACGCGCGCAGCAGGTCGCGCTCGGAGACGACGCCGACGAGCTGGCCGCCGCGCACGACCGGCATGTGCCGCACGTGTCCGAGCGTCATGATATCTTCGACCGTCGACAGCGAGTCGTCGGCGCTGATCGTCACGACCTGCTCCGACATGATGTCGCGCACGCGTGTCACGCCCATAGACGCACGGATTCTACTCCATGGCTTCGGACCGTTGGAAGGAAAGCGGAGCGTCGTCGCGTTCGCGGACGCGCTCGCCGTCGGGCGGCGGCGACTCCCCCGGTGGGATCCCGGAGTTCGTGCGCCGCGCACTGACGGCCGGCTTCTCCGGCTTCTTCCTGACCGGCGAGGCGCTGCGCGAGGCCCTCGGCGACTCGCTTCCGCGCGAGTGGGCCGAGTTCGCGGCCGACCAGAGCGCCCGCGCGCGCAGCGAGTTCTTCGAGAGGCTGAGCGTCGAGATGGGCCGCGCCGTCGAGAACGTCGACTGGGCGGCGGTGCTCGCGACGCTGCTCGAGGGGCGCACGCTCGAGGTGCGCGCCCAGATCCGGCTCGGCGCCGAGTCGAGCGAAGGCAGCCCGACGCTGAACCTGAGGCTCGACGCGACCGACGACGATTAGCCCTCGTCGTCGGCGGAGTCGTCGCGCGTGAAGCTGACGAAGGCCATCGCCGGGCGTCGCGACGCGTCGCTCATCGCGAAGCGCACGCCCTCGAGCTGCCAGCCCCGAGCCGTCCACTCGTTGAAGATGCGCTCGAGCTCCTCGTCGGTGACCGAGCTCGTCTCCACGACCTTGTAGCGCGTCATCCCGCTCCCCCCGGCTCGACCGCGCCGAGCGCGGCCGCGAGCTCCTCGACCAGGCCCTCGGCGGTGGCGCTGCGCGCGACGACGGTAGGCGGCAGCCCCGCGTCGGCGAGCGCGCGCGCGGTGAGCGGGCCGATCGCCGCGACGACCCGGCGCGCCGCCGCCGCGCGCGCCGGCGCGTCGAGCAGCGCCGCGAAGCGCCGCGCCGCCGACGGGCTCGCGAAGGTCAGCGCGTCGAGGCGGCCCGCGACGAGCTCGCCGCGCAGCCACGCGGCGTCGACGTCGGCCGGACGGTTCGCGTACGCGACGACCGCGTCGACCTCGGCGCCGGCGTCGCGCAGGCCCTTCGGCAGCGCGTCGCGCGCGAGGTCGGAGCGCGGGACCAGGAAGCGCCGCCCGCGCACGCCGCCGGCGGCGAGCAGGTCGGCGAGCAGCGCGTCGGCGTCGAAGCGGGCCGGCGGCGCGCGGTGCACCGGCAGCCCGGCCTCGACCGCCGCCTGCGCCGTCTTCGGCCCGACGCAGACGACCTCGGCCGCTCCGGCGTCGAGCGCGAGGCCGCGCTGCGCCGCGCGCGCTGCGGTGAAGCGCACCGCGTTCGCGCTCGTGAACAGGATCGCGTCGTAGCGCGCGAGCCGCTCGAGCGCGGCGTCGAGCGCGGCGGGATCGGGCGCCGGCACGAGCGA
Organism: uncultured Spirochaetales bacterium; assembly: GCA_964597285.1. Lineage (GTDB taxonomy): Bacteria > Myxococcota_A > UBA9160 > UBA9160 > SMWR01 > JAHEJV01. The sequence continues at coordinate 902 of CAZQYK010000289.1, read as the reverse complement.
CAGCATCGGCGCGAGCACGCCCGCCGCGCCGGCGCGCGCGAGCGCGGCCATCAGCTCGGCGGCCTGGTCGGCGCCGCGCGTCACGAGCACGCGGCGGCCGAAGAGCGGCTGCCGCTCCCACCACGCGAGCGCGCCGCGCAGCGAGACGACGTCGCCGACGACGAGCACCGCCGGCGCGCCGAGCCCGCCGGCGCGCGCCGCGCCGGCGATCTCGCCGAGCGGCGCCGTCACGACGCGCTGCTCCGGCAGCGTGCCCGCCATCACCACCGCGGCCGGCGTCGACGGCGCGCGGCCGCCCTCGAGCAGGCGCGCGACGATCTCGTCGAGGTTGCGCATGCCCATCAGCACGAGCAGCGTGTCGGCGGCGCGCGCCAGCAGGTCCCAGCGCGTCTCGCGCGTCACCTTCGTCGGGTCCTTGTGCCCGGTGACGACGGCGAACGACGCGGCGTGGCGCCGGTCGGTGATCGGGATGCCGGCGTAGGCGAGCGCGCCGAACACCGACGACACGCCCGGCACGACCTCGAAGGGGATGCCGGCGGCGGCGCACGCGCCGGCCTCCTCTCCGCCGCGGCCGAACACGTAGGGGTCGCCGCCCTTGAGCCGGACCACCGTGCGCCCCTCGCGCGCGAGACGCAGCAGCAGCGCGGTCGTCTCCTCCTGCGGGCGCGTCGGGTCCTCGTGGCCGCGCTTGCCGACGTCGATCCGCAGCGCGCCGGGCGGAGCGAGGTCGAGCAGCAGCGGCGACGCGAGCGAGTCGTAGACGACCGCGTCGGCCACGCGCAGCGCCTCCGCACCCCGCAGCGTGATCAGGTCGGGCGCCCCCGGGCCCGCCCCGACGAGCACGACGCGGCCCGTCTTCACGCCGCCCCCTGCGCCCGCAGCCGCGCGAGCAGCGCGTCGCC
>CAZQYK010000288.1:0-11628 GCA_964597285.1 uncultured Spirochaetales bacterium | reverse complement strand
CTTGATCACCTCGCCGACGACGCCGGCGCTCTTCGAGAAGGGCCGGTTCGAGAGCAGGCCCTCGTCCTGCATCGCGTACAGGATGCGGCGGTGGACGGGCTTCAGGCCGTCGCGCACGTCGGGCAGCGCGCGGCTGATGATCACCGACATCGAGTAGTCGAGGAACGAGCGGCGGACCTCGTCCTCGATGTTGACGCCCGGGGCGGTCGGCTCGGGCGGCCCTCCGCCGGCCGGCGCGCCCGGCGGCGGCGCGTCGGGCGGCTGCGGCGGCGGCTGGATCTCGGGCCCCTCGACGCTCACGGGATCAAATGTCCAGGTTCTGCACGTCGAGCGCGTTGCGCTCGATGAACTCCCGGCGCGGCTCGACGTCGTCGCCCATCAGCGTCGTGAACGCGTCGTCGGCCTCGACGTCGTCGGGCGCGCGCACCTGGAGCAGCGTGCGGGTCGCGGGGTTCATCGTCGTGTCGGCGAGCTGGTCGGGGTTCATCTCGCCGAGGCCCTTGTAGCGCTGGATCGACAGGCCCCGCTCGCCGAGCTCGAGCAGCCGGTCGAGCAGCCGGATCGGGCCGCCGATCTCCTCGGGCTCCGCGTCGGCGCGCTGCACGCGGAAGGGCGGGGCGCCGAGCGCGTGCATCGCCTGCCACAGCTCGCGCAGCCGCTGCGCGTCGGGCGAGCGCAGGAAGGGCGCGTCGAGCGCGGTGCGGTAGACGACGCCGGCGCGCCGCGTCTCGGCGACGATGCGGTGCGCTCCGTGCTCGGGGTCGGGCTCGACGCGCCACGACGGCGGCGCGTCGCCGCCGGCGCGCGCCTCGAGCCGCGCCGCGAGCGCCGGCACGACGCGGTCGCGCAGCGCCGCCTCGTCGGCGAGCAGCGCCTCGGTCGGCTCGCCCTCTCGGATCGCCTGGTCGATCACGCGGTCGTCGAGCCGCCGCAGCGCGATGCGCCCGAGGATGCGCTTGTACTGGCTCGCCGTCGTCAGCAGCTCGCGCAGCTGCGCCGCGCCGATCTCGCCGCCGCCCGCGCTCGCGACGCTCGCGCCGGCGAGCGCGAGGTCGAGCAGGTGGTCCTCGAGCGTGCGCTCGTCCTTGATGTAGCGCTCGCTGCGGCCCTTCTTGACCTTGAAGAGCGGCGGCTGCGCGATGTAGAGGTAGCCGTTCGTGATCAGGTCGCGCATCTGGCGGTAGAAGAAGGTCAGCAGCAGCGTGCGGATGTGGCTGCCGTCGACGTCGGCGTCGGTCATGATGATGATCTTGTGGTAGCGGGCCTTCGCGACGTCGAAGTCGGGCCCGATGCCGCAGCCGATCGCGGCGACGAGCGCCTGGATCTCGGCGCTCGAGAGCATCTTGTCGAGGCGCGCGCGCTCGACGTTCAGGATCTTGCCGCGGATCGGAAGGATCGCCTGCGTCTCGCGCGAGCGCCCCTGCTTCGCGGTGCCGCCGGCCGAATCGCCCTCGACGATGAAGAGCTCGGCCTGCGCCGGGTCGCGCTCCTGGCAGTCGGCGAGCTTGCCGGGCAGGCTGTGGTCGCCGAGCGCGCCCTTGCGGCGCGCGAGGTCGCGGGCCTTGCGGGCCGCGGCGCGCGCGCGCGCGGCGTCCTGGACCTTTGCGATCAGCGGCTTCGCGACGGTCGGGTTCTCCTCGAGGTAGTCGCCGAGCTGCTCGTAGAGCAGGTTCTCGACGAGGCCCCGCACGTCCGAGGTGCCGAGCTTCGTCTTCGTCTGCCCCTCGAACTCGGGCTGCGGCAGCTTGACCGAGATCACCGCGGTCAGGCCCTCGCGCGTGTCGTCGCCCGACAGCGCCTCCGCTCCCTCGCCCTTTCCGTTCTTCGAGTGCTGCGCGATGTAGCGGTTCAGCGTCCGCGTCAGCGCGGTGCGGAAGCCGACCAGGTGGCTTCCGCCCTCGACGGTGTTGATGTTGTTCGCGAACGAGTAGACCGACTCGTTGTAGGTCTCGTTGTACTGCAGCGCGATCTCGATCGCGACCGGCACCTCCCTGCCACCGCTCGCCATCGCGCGCTCGCCGGAGACGAGGATCGGCGGGCGGTGCAGCGGCGCGCGGGTGCGGTTCAGGTGCTCGACGAAGGAGACGATGCCGCCCTCGTAGCAGAAGTCGTGGCTCTTGCCGCTGCGCTCGTCGGCGATCACGATGCGCAGCCCCGCGTTCAGGAACGACATCTCGCGCAGCCGCTGCGACAGCACGTCGAACTCGAAGTCGATGCTCGGGAAGACCGCGGAGTCGGGCAGGAAGGTGACGCGCGTGCCGGTCTTGTCGGTGGTGCCGATCTCCTCGAGCGGCGTCTCGGGCTCGCCGCGCCGATAGGTCTGGCGCCAGACCCTTCCGTCGCGCCGGATCTCGAGCTCGAGGCGCGCCGAGAGCGCGTTGACGACCGAGACGCCGACGCCGTGCAGGCCGCCCGACACCTTGTAGGTCGCGTCGTTGAACTTGCCGCCGGCGTGGAGCGTCGTCATCACGACCTCGGCCGCGGGACGCTTCTCGGTCGGGTGCTCGTCGACCGGGATGCCGCGTCCGTCGTCGACGACGGTGACGCTGCCGTCCTGGTGCAGCGTCACGTCGATGACCTTGCAGTAGCCCGCGACGGCCTCGTCGACCGAGTTGTCGACGACCTCGTAGACGAGGTGGTGCAGCCCGGCCGGACCCGTGGTGCCGATGTACATCGCCGGGCGTTTTCGGACGGGATCGAGGCCCTCGAGGACCTCGATGGCACTGGCGTCGTAGCTCACTCGGGAGACTTTCCGGGGGACCGCTGCGGTCAGGGGGCGAGCGGCGTGGGCCGCGGAGGGGCTTCCCCGGGCCGGCGCGGAGGGTACCGGAACGCCGATGGGCCGTAAAGCGGACAACCCACCGCGCGGACTGCGCTTTTCCGGCCTACAGGCGCATCGGCATGACGACCGCGAGCGCGTCGTCGTCGTCGGTCGGCGAGAGCTCGGCCGGCGACAGCCCGTCGCGGAAACCGAAGCGCACCTCCTTGCTCGCGGTCGCGCCGAGCGCGTCGATCAGGTAGCGCGCGTTGAACGCGATGCTCGTCGCGTCGCCGGCGAAGTCGACCTCGAGCTCCTCGCTCGCGTCGCCGAGGTCGGGGTTGTTCGACGAGAGCCGCAGCTGGCCGTCGGAGAGCTCGAGCTTCACCGCGCGGCTGCGCTCCGCCGACAGCAATGCGACGCGCCGCAGCGCGTGCATGAATACGTCGGTCGGCAGCGTCAGCTGCTGACCGTGCTCCTCCGGAATCACCTGGCGGTAGTTCGGGAACTCGCCCTCGATCAGCCGCAGCGTCAGCGTGACGCCGCTCTTGCGCGCCAGTCCACCGGTGCCCTCGAAGCCGAGCTCGACCTCGTCGGCATCCTCCTCGTCGACGAGCTTCTTCAGCTCGGCAAGGCCCTTGCGCGGGATGATCACGCCGCGCTCGTCGAGCCCGTCGAAGCCGTCGCCCAGCGCCCGGTCGACGTACGCGAGACGGTGTCCGTCGGTTGCGACCATCCGCAGCTTTCCGCTGTCCGCGATGCGCTCGATGTAGACGCCGTTCAGGTTGTAACGCGTCTCGTCGGTCGACGCGGCGTACATCGTGCGGTCGATCATCTCCGAGAGCACAGCGGCGGGCACGCGCACGAGCCGCTCGGGCGTGAAGGCCGAGAGGCTCGGGTACTCCTCAGCGGTGGTGCCGGCAAGCGTGAACTTCGCGCGCGCGCAGCGCAGAGTCAGGTACGCGTTGCTCGACGCCTCGAGCTGGATCGTCTCCTCCGGCAGCTCGCGGACGATCTCGTGCAGCTTGCGCGCCGATACGGTCAGGCTTCCGGTCTTCTGGACCTCGCAGGGGTGGGCGCTGCGGATCCCCACCTCGAGATCGGTCGCGGCGATCTCGAGCGTCCCGTCCTTGCCCTTGCCACCGACCTCGAGCAGCGCGTTCGCGAGGATCGGCATCGTGTTGCGCTTCTCGACGATCGACTGGATCCGCCCCAGCCCGCGTTGGAACTCCGCCTTGCCGATGGAGAACTTCATGATTGCTCTTCTCTCTCTTTGGCTCTCTCTCATTCGTAACAGTAGTAGGAAGGGGCGGCGGGCGGACAGAACTCGCGCAAGTCGATGGGATCACGCGCGCTTTTCGCTTCCCGGTCCGTCGACACGGAGCGGGCGCGCTGCCGGTTCCACCCCCTCTGGCGGCGTCGGTGTCCGCGAGGACTGTCCGACGCAGGGGATGGTACCACGGTGATGAAGCCCCGGAGCGCCGATCCAGCGTCGGAGAGGCCGCCGTGGAGCGACTGCGAGTCGCGCGGGAGAGCTGGTTGACACTGTGTCGGCGCGCTGGCTACGCTGCCCCGCTCTCTTCGCGAGAGGTGGGGATCTCCTCGTCATGAAGCGCACCTACCAGCCGAGTCGGATCCGCCGTCGACGGGTCCACGGCTTTCGAGCTCGGATGAAGACGCGTGGGGGCCGGCTGGTCCTGAAGCGCCGACGCGCGAAGGGCCGGAAGCGGCTGGCGCCGGTGACGCCGTCGAAGCGAGGGTGATCCCTCCGACGGGGCCGTTTCCGCGCTCGGAGCGGATCCGCCGGTCTCGTGAGTTCCGGGATCTCTCGCGGCGCGGCGCGCGCCGCGCCTCGGAGGCGTTCGTGGTGTTTACCGCTCCCACGAGCGCGCGCGACGTGCGGGCGCGACTCGGCATTACCGTGAGCCGACGCGTGGGGAACGCCGTGATCCGAAACCGCCTGAAGCGCCGCATCCGCGAGTGGTACCGGACGGGCGGGCGCGGGCGCGTCGACGGGCTCGACCTGGTCGTGATCGCGCGGCCGCCGGCGGCCCGGCTCGAGGGCGTTGCGCTGCGCTCGATGCTCGACGCGCTGGTCGAGGTGCCGTCGTGAGCCTCGGGGTCCGGTGTTGAGCGCGGTGAGCGTCGCGCGCGCCCGCCGGCCCGCGCAGATCGCGCTGTGCGGAGCGATCCGCGTCTATCAGCTGCTGATCTCGCCGCTGCTCGGCCCGGCGTGCCGCTACGAGCCGAGCTGCTCGGCGTACGCCGTCGAGGCCGTCGCGCGCCACGGCGCGTGGCGCGGCGGCCAGCTCGCGCTGCGGCGCGTCGCGCGCTGCCACCCCTGGGGCGGGTTCGGCCCCGACCCGGTTCCCTGAGGCGCGGCGATGGACCGCAACTTCCTCCTCGCGTGCGCGCTGTCGTTTCTCGTGATCTCGCTGTGGGCGTCGACGCAGGCGCCGCGCCCGCAGCCGAGCGAGGGCGAGGGTACCTCTGGGGAATCCAGACCGGCAGTCGAGCAGCCGGCAGGAGCTGCCCCGGGACACGCCGACCCAGGGGGCGCCGCGTCTCGTTACCCAGAGCTGCCCGAGGGATCCGCTGGGAGCGAGGCGGGCGCGCTCGAGCCGCGCGCGAGGACCGGGCCGGCGGCCGACGCGGGGGCCGAGCGCGCCGAGCGGATCGCGGTGGAGTCGGAGCTCTGGGAGGCCGAGCTCAGCAGCGCCGGCGCGACGCTGCGCAGCTGGCGGCTGCGCGAGTACACCGACGCGCACGGCGACCCGGTGCATCTCGTCGACGAGGCGGACGTCGATCCGAGCCTCGCGACGCCCTTCCTCGAGCTCGGGCTCGGCGATCTCGCCGACGCGGTGTGGCGGGTCGAGCGGCGCGACGACAAAGAGATCGCGTTCGCAATCTCTCGCGGCGGGCTCGTCGTGCGCAAGATCTACCGCTTCGGCGATGGCGGGTACGACTTCCGGCTGAGTCTCGAGGTCGAGAACGCCGGCGAGCGGCCGGTCGCGCCGGCGTTCCTCGCCGAGTGGCCGATCGAGGCGCGGCCGGGCAACGACTTCCGCGAGCTCGGCACGGTGGCGCTCGCGAACGGAGACGTCGAGTCGGAGCTGCTCGCAGGCCTCGGGAGCCCCGGATTCTTCGGCCGGCTCGGCGGGGCCGAGGGGGGCCAGCCGATCGCGCTCGAGGGCGAGATCGACTGGGCCGGGATCCAGACGCCGTACTTCCTCGCGGCGCTGTTCCCGGACCAGCCGGCGTCGGCGCGCGGCCGCTTCGTGCCGATCGAGGCCGGCGAGCGCGGCGTCGTGCAGGTCTACTTCGAGCCGCTGACGCTGCCGCCGGGCCAGCGCGCGGCACGCGAGTACCGCGTCTACGTCGGTCCGAAGGAGGTCGCGCGGCTCGAGGCGTTCGCGCCGTCGGCGACGGCGGCGATCGACCTCGGCTGGTCGTTCATCGAGCCGATGACGCGCGGCTTCGTCTGGCTGCTCGCCGTGCTGCACTCGTTCGTCCCGAACTACGGCATCGCGATCATCCTGCTGACGATCCTCGTGCGCGCCGTGACGGCGCCGCTGACGATCAAGCAGATGAAGTCGATGGAGCGGATGCGGCGCATCCAGCCGAAGCTCAAGGAGATCCAGGAGCGCTTCAAGGACGACCGGCAGAAGCAGTCCGAGGCGATGATGAGCCTCTACCGCCAGGAGAAGGTGAACCCGCTCGGCGGCTGCCTGCCGATGGTGCTGCAGCTTCCGGTCTTCATCGGCCTGTTCTACGCGCTGCGCAGCTCGATCCAGCTGCGGCACGCGCCCTTCGTCGCCTGGATCGACGACCTCTCGGCTCCGGACCTGCTCTTCACGCTGCCGGGCGTCGGCCTGCCGGTGCGCGTGCTGCCGCTGCTGATGGGCGCGTCGATGTACGTGCAGCAGAAGATCACGCCGATGCAGATCGACCCGGCGCAGGCGAAGATGATGCTCGTGCTGATGCCGGTGATGATGACGGTGATCTCGTATCAGTTCCCGTCGGGCCTGGTGCTGTACTGGATGCTGAGCAACGTGCTCGCGATCGGACACCAGCTGTGGATCGGGCGGCGGATGTCGCCTGCGACGGCGTGACGGGCGATTAGTCCCGGAAGGAGAGGCGACGTGTACGACCCCAAGCAGGAGCTCCACGAGTTCGTCGCGGACGACCGCGCGACGGCGATCGAGAAGGCGCGGACGTTCTTCGGCGCGAGCGAGGACGCGCTCGAGATCTTCGACGGCGGGCGCGACGTGTACGGGCTCGGCGGCCGCACGGCGATCGTCGTCGGGCTGCGCGACCGCCGCCCGCCGCAGCGCGACTCGCGCGGTGGCGGTGGCGGCGAGCGCCGCGAGCGTGGAGGGCGCGGCGGGCGCGGCGAGGGCCGCGGGCGCGAGCGCGGGGGTCGCGACGGCGGCCGAGGACGGGATCGCGACCGCGACCGCGATCGCGAGGCGCCACGCGACGCGGCGCCGGAGCTCTCGGACGAGCCGTCGGTCGGCAGCGTCGAAGGCGAGCTCGGCGAGATCGGCCAGTACGTGTGCGGCGTGATCGAGCGGATGGAGGTCGGCCCGTTCGCGATCCGCGAGAGCACCGACGGCGAGATCACCGCGATCGAGGTCAAGGGATCGGCGGCGGGCGTGCTCGCCGCCGGCGAGGGCCGCGCGGCCGACGCGCTCCAGGTGCTCGCGAGCCAGGCGCTCGCGCGCCGCGACGAGGAGGGCAAGGCCCGCGTCGTGCTCGACATCGAGGGTGGCAGCGAGTCGCGGGAGCGCCACCTCGAGCGTCTCGCCGAGCGCGTCGTCCAGCGCGCGGTCGACGGCGGGCGCGCGATCGCACTCGACGCGATGAACGGCCGCGACCGGCGCACGATCCACATCGCCGTGCGCGGGTACGACGGCGTCGCGACGATGAGCATCGGCGAGGGCCGCTACCGACAGGTCGTCGTGGTTCCCGAGGGCGCACCGGAGTACGAAGAGGCGCTGCGCCAGAGCCAGGGATCGGACAGCTAGCGCGTTTCACGAGGATCAGCAGGCACCTGCCCAATGCAGTTGCCGCCCCGTGACCGTGACGGCACGACGGCTCCGCGCGAGAGATCCAGGACCGCCGAGCGAAACGCTTCGATCCTCCGCCGTTCCACGTGGAACGCCGGCGACCCGCCGGTCCGGCCCGCTCGCGCAGAGCGCCGAGAACTCGCTTCTTCCGTTCCACGTGGAACGCCGGCGACCCGCCGGCCCGGCCCGCTCGTGCAGAGCGCCGGGAATACTCGCTCCTTCCGTTCTACGCGGAACGCCCGCCGCTGACCCGCCCAATGGGCCGGATCACTCGGCGCGCGGGGCTCGCCCCCCGCCGTTCCACATGGAACACTCGCCGCGCTCGACGGGGGCTCCACTGGCCGCGCGCTCCGACCCGGACGACCTGCAGCGCATCGTGACCGATGGCCTGGTGGCGCTCGGCTGTCGCGCCGCCGCGCTCGAGATCGAGAGGCTCGAGCGGCTGGCGCGGCTGCTCGAGCGCTGGAGCGAGCGGATCAACCTCACCGGCCACCGCGGTGCGCGCGCGATCGCCGAGCGACTGCTGCTCGAGGCCGCTGCGTTGAGCCAGGCCCTGCCGCCGGCGTCGCGGATCGTCGACATCGGCTCCGGCGCCGGGATTCCGGGCCTTCCGCTCGCGATCTGCCGGCCCGAGGCCGAGATCTGGCTCGTCGAGGCCCGCGAGCGGCGCCATCACTTCCAGCGCGCCGCGATCCGCGAGCTCGGGCTCCCGAACGCGCACCCGCTGCGCGGCCGCGCCGAGGACCTCGAGCCGGTGCTCGCCGACGGTGTCGTGTCGCAGGCGTTCGCGCGGCCGTCCGAGGCGCTCGCGCCGATGCGCCGGTGGCTCGGCCCGAATGGCTGGATCGCGCTCGCGACGACGCCCGACCCGGCGTCCGAGCCGTGGTCGCACCCCGACCTGACGCCCGGTGAGTGGCTCGCGTACGCAGCTCCGACCGGGCCGCGCCGCGCCGTCTGGGTCGCGCGGCTGCGCGGCGAGCGGCAACCGACGACGTAAATCATTGGAAGAACGTCGAAAACCGCAGTCGATCGATCTTCCGACGGACCGGGAGCGATTCTCGATGGAATCGCCGCTGGCGCTGTGGTACCAATGGGAGCGGATGCTTTTCCCCGTGGGGAAAAGCTCGGGCGGATCGGCAGGACCGGAACCGCGCGCGCGCAGCTCCGCGAGAATCGGCGGAAATCGGCGCACGGGCCCGGAAATGCGAGGGGTGAGAGGGTGACGCGATGACGCGTCCGGGCCGCGTGCTCGCCGTCGTGAACCAGAAGGGCGGCGTCGGCAAGACGACGACCGCGGTGAACCTGGCCGCGAGCCTCGCCGCGTCGGAGCGCGCGACGCTGCTCGTCGACCTCGACCCCCAGGCCAATGCGAGCAGCGCGTTCGGGATCACCGGCGCGTCGCCGCAAGTCTATGACGCACTGATCGGCGGCAGCGTCATCAAGGAGATGACGCACGCGACCGAGCTGCGTTATCTGCACCTCGTGCCGTCGGGCCGGGATCTGTACGGCGCCGAGATCGAGCTCGTCAGCGCGCTGAGCCGCGAGCGGCGCCTCGAGCGGATGCTCGAAGAGATCCGCGACGCGTACGAGATCGTGCTGATCGACTGCCCGCCGTCGCTCGGCCTGCTGACGCTGAACGCGCTGACCGCCGCCGACGCGGTGATCATCCCGCTGCAGTGCGAGTACTACGCGCTCGAGGGCCTCGCCGGGCTGCTCGAGACCGTCGACCTCGTGCGCCGCGAGCTCAACCCTGGGCTCGCGCTCGAGGGCCTGCTGCTGACGATGGCCGACGCGCGCAACCGCCTGTCGAGCCAGGTCGAGCACGAGGCGCGCACGCACTTCGGGTCGCAGGTGTTCCGCACCGTGATCCCGCGCAACGTGCGGCTGTCCGAGGCGCCGAGCCACGGCAAGCCGGTCCTGCTCTACGACGTGCACTCGAAGGGCGCGCTCGCGTATCTCGAGCTCGCCGACGAGCTGCTGCGCCGGATCCCGGCGCCGCCGACGCCGGTGACGCCGCCGTCGCCGGCGTTCCCGCTGCCCGATCCGCCGCCCGACGCACCCCCCGCTGCGCCCGAGCCCCCGGCCGCCCCCGAGAACGCACCCGAAGGAGAATCCGCATGAGCACCCCGCGCAACGCACTCGGCCGCGGCCTCGGCGCGCTGATCCCCGGCGCCGCGCCGCCGGCGGCCGCGCCGGCGGTCCGCGACGCCGCGCCGGCCGCGTCGCCCGGCGAGATTCCGGTCGCCGCGATCGACCCGAACCCCGACCAGCCGCGGCGCCACTTCGATCCCGACGCACTCGCGAATCTCGCCGAGTCGATCCGCGTGCACGGCGTGCTGCAGCCGGTCGTCGTGCGCCGTGCCGGCGCGCGCTACGAGCTCGTCGTCGGCGAGCGCCGCTGGCGCGCGGCGCAGCAGGCCGGGCTCGCGTCGATCCCGGCCGCGGTGCTCGAGATCGACCCGCGCGACCGGCTCGAGGTCGCGCTCGTCGAGAACGTGCAGCGCCGCGACCTGAACCCGATCGAGCGCGCGGTCGCGTTCCGCGAGCTCGCCGACACCGGCGCGACGCAGGACGAGATCGGCCGCCGCGTCGGGCTCGACCGCTCGTCGGTCGCGAACCATCTGAGGTTGCTCGAGCTGCCGCGCGAGATCCAGGGCGACGTCGAGGCGGGCCGCGTCACGCTCGGCCACGCGAAGGCGCTGCTCTCGCTGTCGAGCGACGAGCGCCGCGCCGCGCTGCGCGACCGCATCGTCGACGAGGGCCTGTCGGTGCGCGCGGCCGAGGACCTCGCGCGGCCGCCGGCGCCGCGCGCGAGCGCCGGCGCCTTGCGCGAGCGGCCCGCCGCCGATCCCCATCTCCAGGGCGTCGCCGACGCGCTGCGCCAGCGGCTCCAGACCCGGGTGCGCGTCAAGGGCTCGGCCGAGCGCGGCCGCATCGAGATCGAGTACTTCGGTGCCGAGGACTTCGAGCGCCTCACCGGAGCGCTGCTCGGGTGACGGCCGACGCGCGCACCGCCGACCCCGCCCCCGAGCCGGTGCTGCTCGAGGGCATGCGCTTCGACGGCCTGCTCGTGCTGCCGCACCACGCGCGCATCGACGGCCGCGTGCGCGGCGAGGTGCTGGCCGGCGGGACGGTCTGGGTCGGCCCGACCGGCGTCGTCGAGGCCGACCTCGAGGCCGAGGCGGTGGTGGTCGAGGGCCGCGTCGACGGCAACGTGTGGGCCGAGCGCTCGATCAGTCTCGGCGCCGACGCGGTGGTGCGCGGCGACCTGTGCGCGCCGACGCTCGCGATCGAGGAGGGCGCCCGCATCGAGGGGCGCTGCGCCTGCGGCGACGCGCGCGGGGCCGGCGGCGGCCGCCCGGAGCGCGCGGAGGGGGCCCTGCTCGGCGCGTCCGCGCCTTGAAACTGGCGCCATCTATGTAAGAATTGCGCGCCTCGGACCCGGCGGCCTCCGCCGGTTCTCGTGTTTTTCGGCCCCTGTCCGACCCGGCTTCCAACCCACACGCGAGGTCACGAGCTCTCCGCGCGAGCGGGCCCGAGGTCTGCCCGGAACCGGGCGCTCCGCGGTGGCTTCGCAGCCGGGATCTCCCCGACCCGGACCATGCATCGAGCGCAACGCCCCCGCCCCAGCTCTCTTGCCCCGCGACCGCGCGCCGCGCTCGCCGGGCTCGCCTGCGCGCTCGCGCCGGCCGCGGCCGCCGCGGCCGAGGGCGGGCTCGTGCTCGTGCCCGACCCGACGCTGCTCGTCGCGTTGATCCTGCTCTTCGTCGCGCTGGTCGTCCCGGTCGACCGCCTGCTGTT
>CAZQYK010000287.1:0-2897 GCA_964597285.1 uncultured Spirochaetales bacterium | reverse complement strand
GGCACGCAGCGCATCCGGCTGCCGCGCCATCCCGAGGAGCTGCTCGACATCGGCGTCGAGGACCCCGGCGGGTCCGACGTGTCCGAGCGGGCCGTCGAGCGCGTCTGGAGCGCCGTCGAGGCGATGTACCTGACCGGCGTCTACCCGGCGCTCCAGCTCTGCGTGCGGCGCCGCGGCGTCGTCGTGCTGAACCGCGCGATCGGGCACGCGCGCGGCAACGCGCCGCAGGACGCGCCCGACGCGCCGAAGCTCTCGGCCTCGGTCGACACGCCCTTCGACCTCTTCTCGGCGAGCAAGGCGGTCACCGCGATGGTGATCCACAAGCTCGACGAGAAGCGCGTGCTGCACCTCGAGGATCGCGTCTGCGACTTCATCCCCGAGTTCGCGCGGCACGGCAAGCACCGCATCACGCTGCGCCACCTGCTCGCGCACAAGGCCGGCATCCCGAACCTGCCGCCCGAGGGCATGGACCTCGACCTGCTCGCCCAGCCCGAGAAGGTCGTCGAGCTGATGTGCGAGGCGCGGCTGCGCACGCGGCCGGGGCGGCTGCTCGCCTACCACGCGGTGAGCGGCGGATTCGTGCTCGCCGAGGTCGTGCGGCGCGTCACCGGCGACGACATCCGCACCGTGCTCGAGCGCGAGATCGTCGGCCCGCTCGGCTACCGCTGGATGCGCTTCGGCGTTCGGCCCGAAGACCTGCCGCAGGTCGCGCGCGACGCGGTGACCGGCCCGCCGGTGCCGTGGCCCGCGTCGAGGATCCTGCGCAATGCGCTCGGCGCCGACCTCGAGACGGTGATCGCGATGTCGAACGATCCGCGCTTCCTGACCGGCATCGTGCCGTCGGCGAACGTCGTCTCGACGGCGTCGGAGCTGTGCGCGTTCTACCAGTGCCTGCTCGACGGCGGCGAGCAGAACGGCGTGCGCGTGTTCGAGCCGCGGACGATCCGCCACGCGACCGGCGAGGCCGCGTGGTGGGAGTTCGACCTGACGCTCGGGCTGCCGATCCGCTACGGGCTCGGCTTCATGCTCGGCAGCCGCGGCGTGAGCCTGTTCGGCACCGACAACGAGAGCGCGTTCGGCCATGTGGGCTTCACGAACGTCTTCTCGTGGGCCGACCCCGACCGCGCGCTCTCGGTCGCCCTGTGCACGAACGGCAAGCCGGTCGTCAGCCTCCACGCGCTGCGCCTGCTCCAGTGGCTGCGCGAGCTCGGCCGCGCGTTCCCGCGCGTCGACGGCTAGCGTCCGTCGGCCACTCCGTAGCGGCGCGGCGCGCGAAGCGCCTCGAGCAGCGTGCAGTGCAGCTGGTCGGCGTCGAACACCGAGTGGAAGCTGCCGCCGGTCGCGCTGGCGATGTGGGTCAGCGTGTGCGGCGTGCCCGCCCGCGCGGCCTCGCCGAGCCCGAAGGTGTCGAAGGCGACGCCGGCCTTCACCGCGCGGATCGCCTGCGTGCGCATGCGCCGGTCCTGCCACGCGTAGTGGCCGCCCGGCGCTTGGCGGATCGGCTCGGGGCTGTCGGAGAGGAACAGGATCCGCGCGGTCTCGGCCGGCGCTGCGTCGGGCGGGTAGCGCAGCGCGCGCAGCGCGAGCTGCATCGGCGGCGCGAAGCTGCTGTAGCCGTTGCTGCCCCGCCGCTGCAGCGCCTCGAGCGCGCGCTCGAGCACGACGACGTCGCTCGTCAGCTCGGCGCGCAGCTTCGCGTCGCGGCGATCGACGAACTGCGTCGTCGAGTCCTCGAGCACGCGCTCCTGACGGCCCGCGTACGCGACGACGGCGAAGCGCACGCCGCTGCCTTGCGTCGCGCGGACCACGCGCCGCACCGCGGCGACCTGCGCCGCGAGCACCGAGTCGCCGCGGTCGGTCCAGCGGCTGCGGCGGAACTCGCCGACGCGACCGTCGCCGTCGATGTCGAGGCCGGTCGGGTCGCGCGTCGAGCGCGACGTGTCGATCGCGACCACGACGTCCATCGGCGGCAGCGCGCCGCCGCTGGGGCAGATCGGGGCGTCGGCGGCGAGCGGGCGGGGCTCGGGCGGCGGCCCGGCGCCGGCGCAGGCCGCCCCGGTCAGGGCCAGGGCGATCCACGGAGAGAGCCGGGTGGGGATGGCGAGCCGCATCGCATCGCGTCTTTCGGGCGCGCGGCCAGTATGCCACGTTCCGAGCGCAGCGGGAGCCCGCCGCCGGCGGCCGCTCAGCGCGCGCGGGCGAGCCGCCCGACGATCTCGGCGAGCAGGCGCGCCCCCGACTTCAGGTTGTCGAGCGAGAGCCGCTCGTCGTTGCCGTGCACGAGCGCGTAGTCGCGCTCGCCGAGCCGGAAGGGCAGGAAGCCGTAGCAGGGGATGCCGCGCTCGCGGAAGTAGTGGCAGTCGGTGAACCCGACCGCCATCGGCGTCGTCACGACCGCGCGCGGGTGGTCGCGCGCCGCGATCTCGCGCAGCACCGCGAAGAGCTGGTGGTCGGTCGGCGACGTCGCCGGCGGGAAGCTCAGCAGCGTCTCGATCTCGATCTCCGGGTCGTCGATCACGCGCTCGAGCTCGGCGCGGAACGCGGCCGGGTCCTGGTCGGGCAGCAGGCGCACGTCGAGCTCGGCACTGGCCTCGGCGGGGATCACGTTGGTCTTGTTCGAGCCCTCGAGCGCCGTCAGCGAGATCGTGTTGCGCAGCTGCGCGTTCACGCGCGGGCTCGCGGTGAACGCGCGCGCGAACTCCGGGTCGCGCAGCGACGCGCGCAGGTCGCGCAGCCGCTCGCGCGGCGCCCCGTGCTCGAGGTGCGCGGTGTCGGCATGGAAGCGCCGCACCTCGGGCACGACGCGCAGCGGCGTCTCGTGCGCGGCGATGCGCGCGAGCGCGGCGACGAGCCGGTCGGGCGCCGACCCGTCGAGCGGCATCGAGCCGTGCCCGGGC
>CAZQYK010000286.1:0-6547 GCA_964597285.1 uncultured Spirochaetales bacterium | reverse complement strand
GCCCCCGGTGTGGTGCGGGCGCTTCGGCTCGTCGAGCTGCGCCACGATCACGACGCGCGGCGCCTCGGCCGGAGCGATTCCGACGAACCACGCGCGGAAGCGCTCGTTCGAGTACGTGCCCGCCTCGTCGTCCCACTTCTGCGCGGTCCCGGTCTTGCCGGCGACGCGCACGCCGGCGATCGCAGCGAGCCGGCCGGTGCCCTCGGGCCCGGTGACGCTCTCGAGCATCCCGAGCACGCGCCCGGCGGTGTCGCGGGCGATCACGCGGTGGCGCACCTCGCCGCGTGTCCACTGCCACGGGCCGCCGGCGACGCGGCGCCCGGCGACGAGGCGCGGGCGCACGAGCATCCCGCCGTTCGCGAGCGCGGCGGCGGCCGTCGCGAGCTGGATCGGCGTCACGCTGACGCCCTGGCCGAACGCGATCGTCGCGTGGTCGACCGGCTTCCAGTCCTGCCACGGCCGCAGCACGCCGGCCGACTCGTCCGGGAACAGGCTCCCGCTCGCCGCGCCGAAGCCGAACGCGCGCAGCATCTCGAAGTGCGACTCGCGGCCGAGGCGCTGTGCGATCGCGACGGCGCCGACGTTGCTCGAGTGGCGCAGCACGCCGGTCGGGTCGAGCGGCCCGAAGTCGCGCGCGTCGCGGACGGTCTTGCCCGGCAGCTTCAGCTCGCCGCCCTCGGTCTCGAGCGTCTCGCCGGCGCCGACCGCGCCGCGCTCGAGCGCCGCGGCGACGAGGAAGGCCTTCATCGCCGAGCCGGGCTCGACGGCGTCGAGGAACGCGGCCGAGCGGGTGCGCGCGTACGGCACGTCGCGGAAGTGGTTCGGGTCGAAGGACGGCGTCTCGGCGAGCGTCAGCACCTCGCCGGTGTGAGGGTCCATCGCGATCACGAGCCCGCCGCGCGCGCCGGTCTCGCGGACAGCCCGCGCGAGCGCGCGCTGTGCGTCGGCCTGCAGCGCGGCGTCGATCGTCAGCGCGACGTCGCCGCCGGCGGTGCTCCAGGTCGTCGTGCCGCTGTTCGCGAGCAGCTTGCGGCTGCCGTCGCGCTCGACCCGGATGTGGCGCGTCGTGCCGCGCAGCCACGCGTCCTCCTGCTGCTCGATGCCGCGCACGCCGTCACCGTCGATGTTCGCGAAGCCGACGACGCGCGCCGCGAGCTCGCGGTGCGGGTAGATGCGCCGCGGCTCCTGCAGCAGGCCGACGCCGGCGAGGTCGGCCGCGGCGATCTTCTCGGCCTGCTCGAGGCGCACCCAGCGCGCGACGTACTGGAAGCCCGGGCGCCGCTGCACGCGGCGCAGCAGCGCGGCGCGGTCGAGCCCGAGCACCGCCGCGAGCGTGCGGGTCACCTCGACCGGATCCCGCACCTCGCGGCCGACGACGAACACCGACGGCGCCTCGATCGTCAGCGCGAGGCCGCTGCCGTTGCGGTCGACGATGCTGCCGCGCTCGGGCGCGAGCCGCAGGGTGCGCGCCGACTGCGCGAGGCCGCGCGTCGCGCCGCGGGGGTCGAAGAGCGACAGGTGGACGGCGCGGAGCGCGAGGACGACGAACGCGAGGACCAGCACCGCGCGCACCCACGCGACGCGGCGAGCGCTCGTCCGCACGTCCGCCGATCTCATGGCGTCGTCGTGCGCGCGCTCTCGGCGCGCAGCTCGAGGATCCGGGTCGGGCGGTCGAAGCCGCGCTCGCGCGCGAGCGCGGCGAGGCGCGACGGGTCGCGCAGCATCTCGAAGGTCGCCTGGTGGCGGCGATGCTCGAATGCGAGCGTCTTCTCGGTCTCGATCGCCTCGCCGAGCGCGTAGCGCAGGCGCAGGATGTCGATGCGCAGCGCCGCGAGCGCGAGCGCACACGCGAGCGTCGCGGCGAGCAGCCAGCCGAGCGCGCCGGCGCGCGGCCCGGAGAGGCCCGGCCGCACGCGGGCGAAGTCGTGGCCGACCAGAGTGCGAGGCAGGCTGCTCATTGGACTCCGTTCGCCTCCGGCTCACTGCGCGCCTTCGGCTTGCTCATTGGACTCCGTTCGCCTCCGGCTCACTGCGCGCCTTCGGCTTGCTCATGCGGCCTCTGGCAGTCGCTCGGCGGCGCGCAGGCGCGCCGAGCGGGAGCGGGGGTTGTCGGCGATCTCGGAGGGGCCGGGCCGCACCGGCCGGCGCGTCAGCACGCGCAGCCGCGGGCGTCCGCCGCAGACGCAGACCGGGAGCTCGGGCGGGCAGACGCAGGCCCGCGCCGCGTCGCGCAGCCGGTTCTTGACGATGCGGTCCTCGGCCGAGTGGTACGCGATCGCGACCAGCCGGCCGCCGGGCCGCAGCGCGTCGATCGCCGCGGCGAGGCCGTCCTCGAGCGCGGCGAGCTCGTCGTTGGTCGCGATGCGCAGCGCCTGGAACACGAGCGTCGCCGGGTGGTGGCGGCGCCCGCCGCCGACGCCCGCCTCGCGCACGACCGCGACGAGGTCGGCGGCGGTCCGCAGCGGCGCGCGCTCGCGTGCCGAGACGAGCGCGCGCGCGAGCCGTCGCGCGCCGCGCAGGTCGGCGTAGCGGCGCAGCCAGTCCTCGATCTGCGCGGGGCTCGCGCGGCGCAGCAGCGCCGCGGCGTCGTCGCCGGCGGTCGGGTCCATCCGCATGTCGAGCGGCGTGCGCTCGGCGCTCTCGGCGGCGAAGCGGAAGCCGCGCTCGGGCGTGTCGAGCTGGTGCGACGACACGCCGAGGTCGAGCAGCACGCCGTCGACGCGTTCGAGGCCGAGGCGGTCGAGCACTGCGCGCAGGTCGCGGAACGACGCGTGGACGAGCTCGACGCGCGCGCCGTGCGCCGCGAGCCGCCGAGCCGCCGCCGCGAGCGCCGCGGGGTCGCGGTCGAGCCCGATCAGCCTCGCCGGCGCGCTGCGCTCGAGGATCGCCTCGGCGTGTCCGCCGCCGCCCACGGTGCCGTCGACGACGATCGCGCCGGGTCGCGGCGCCAGCCACGCGAGGATTTCCTCGAGCAGGACCGGCGCGTGTGCGAACTCAGTGGCCAATGGAGCGGGGCTCCCACCTGTGCCCCCGATCGGAACCGGTGCCGCGCTTCGGCGGGTCGCGGGGCTGGGGGTGCCTCGGAGCACCCTTCCTCCCAGAAACCAGGCGGTCCCCCCCATTGACTACCTGATCTCTCTCGGGAGAGGTGCTCCGAGAACACCCCCAACCTCTACGTCCGGAGGAGGATGCTCCTCCGAATTCCCCCGCTCGTGAACTCCTTCAGCTGCGCAGCTTTCCCGCCACGGACCGCGCGGTCTCGCCGAAGCGGGCCCGGGTCTCGTTGAGCTGCGCCTCGAAACGCTCGTTGCTCCAGATCTCGATCTTCCGGCCGACGCCGGCTAGCATCACTTCTCGCGCGAGCCCCGCGTAGTCCCGCAGAAGCGGCGGCACGAGGATGCGACCCTGCTTGTCGACCGGACACTCGACGGCGCCCGAGATCATCATCCGCGCGTAGTCCTGCGCCTCGGGATCGACGTCGGCGATGCCGACGATCCGCTCCTCCCAGGCCTCCCAGTCCTCGTAGGGATGCAGCTCGAGGCACTGGTAGGCGTTCGTGAGGATCGGCGGCCGATCGCTGCGCCGCTCGAGCGCCTGGCGGAAGGCCGCCGGCAGGCTCATGCGGTTCTTGGCATCGATCGTGTGCACGTAGCGACCTCGGAACATCGGGTGCAGGCGCTGGAGCCGTCCTCTCGTCTCGTGGAGCCGCCGATCTGACCGACCCGTACCACTTGGTTCCACTCGACTGCGCTCTTGTACCACTGGCTCCCACGGGCCGCAACAGGTTTTTCTACAAATTTCGTTCGAGTTCCCGGGCCGCTTCGCCCGGAGTTGCGAGTAAGCACAAGATCTCGCGGTGGAAGCGGGTGGGCTCCACAAGATCCTGCGGACGCGCCGGCCGCGGAGTCCGGGGCCCGAGGTCGGAGAAAGCCGCCGGTCAGGCCGAGCCGAGGTCGGGAATCGAGCGGCCGTGGACCGCCGCGCTGCGCTCGACGAGCGCCGAGAGCACGCTGCCGGGCGCGAGCGGCGCCGCCGGCGGCGGCGCGGGCGCGTCGGCGAGCAGCCCGCCGAGCAGCGCGTCGGTGCCCTCGCGCAGCCCGAGCAGCGAGTAGCCGCCCTCGAGCACGCAGAGCAGGCGCCCGCCGCACAGCGCGTCGGCCAGCTCGCGCACGATCGCGGTCAGCGCCGCATAGCCCGCGCCGCTGACGCACATCGAGGCGAGCGGGTCGTCGGCGTGGGCGTCGAAACCGCACGACACGATGCAGTATTCGGGGCGGAACGCGCGCGCGGCCGGCGCGAGCACCCGCTGGAACACGCCGACGTACTCCGCGTCGCCGCAGCCCGCCGGCATCGGCACGTTCAGCGTCGCGCCCTCGCCGCGCCCGACGCCGACCTCGCCGGCGGCGCCGGTTCCCGGGTAGTACGGGTACTGGTGCGTCGAGAAGTAGAGCACCGACGGGTCCGACTCGAAAGTGTGTTGCGTCCCGTTTCCGTGGTGCACGTCCCAGTCGATCAGCAGCACGCGCTCGACGCCGGCCTCGCGCTGCACCGCGCGCGCGGCGATCGCCGCGTTGTTGAACAGGCAGAAGCCCATCGCGCGCCCGCCCTCGGCGTGGTGCCCGGGCGGACGCACCGCGGCGAAGCCTCGCGTCGCCTCGCCGCGCGCGATGCGCAGCGCGAGGTCGACGCAGCCGCCGGCCGCGAGCAGCGCGACCTCGTGGCTCGCGGTCGAGACGTAGGTGTCGGGGTCGAGCTGCGTCGGGCCCGACGCCGCCGCGCGCCGCACGCCGTCGACGTGCGCGCGCGTGTGGACCGCGAGCAGCTCCTCGGGCTCCGCCGGCCGCGGGGCGATCTGCCGCAGCGCGCCACCGCGCGCCGCGATCGCCTCGTCGACGGCGGACAGGCGCTCGGGGCGCTCGGGGTGGCCCGCCGGGCCGCGGTGCTCGCGGTAGCGCGGGTCGGCGACGACGGCGACGCCGCCGCCGGCCGCCGCGTGCTGGGCATCCATCGGCGGGCATGGTATCCCGTGACCCGCGGCAGGGGAGGTGCGGTGGCATCCGAGCTTCGTCCATGACCGGTCCGCGCGTCGTGGCGATCACCGGGCTCCAGACCTTCGTCGGCGGCGGCCTGGCCCGGCGCCTCGTGCGGCGCGCGCCGGCGCTGCGCGTGGTCGGGCTCGACCGCCAGCGCCCCTTCGCGCTCGACGAGCCGGTGCGCTTCCGGCCCGTCGACCTCACCGAGCCCACCGCCGCCGCGTCGCTCGCCGAGATCCTCGCGGCCGAGAGCGTCGAGGCGCTCGTGCACGCCGCGTTCCGCACCGACCCGACGCGGGACCGCGCGCTCGACCACGAGCTCGAGACGATCGGCAGCCTGCACGTGATGAACGCCTGCGCGGCCGCGAAGGTGCGGCGTCTCGTCGTCGCGTCGAGCACGATGCTCTACGGCCCGTGGCCCGACAACCCGAACTTCCTGAGCGAGCGTCACCCGCTGCGCGGCCACCCCGACGCCCACGCGGTCGCGAACCGGATCGAGGTCGAGCGGCTGCTCGCCGACTGGTCGGCGCGCCACCCCGACGTCGAGGTGACGGTGCTGCGCGCCTGCTGGGCGATCGGGCCGACGATCTCGAACCGGGTCGTGCGCCACTTCTCGCTGCCGATCGTCCCGCTGCCGCTCGGCCACGACCCGCTGCTCCAGCTCGTGCACGAGGAGGATCTGCTCGACGCCTTCGAGCGCGCGGTGTCGGAGTCGCATCCCGGCGTCTACAACGTCGTCGGCCGCGGCGTGCTGCCACTGTCGACGCTGTTCCGGCTCGCGGGGCGGCGCACGCTGCCGCTGCCGCCGCCGCTGCTGCACCGGCTCGCCTATCACGCGGCGCCGGGCCAGAGCGGGGACCCGCCGGCCGCGTTCTACGACTACCTCCGTCACCTCTGGGTCGCCGACGGCGAGCGCGGCTGGGACGCGTTCGGCGAGCCGACCTACTCGACGAAGGAGGCCTGGATCTCCTTCGTGTCGTCGCGCCGGATGCGGCGCTACCGGTGAGCGCGTGACGCCGGAGACGCCGCCCGGGCGCGGGCCGCTGACCCGCGACGACGCCTCGGCGCAGGCGGTGCGCGAAGCGCTGCACGACCTGCGCCGCGCGATCCGCACGCGCTTTCCGCCCGCTCGCAGCGCCGCGCCGGCGGCGCCGCGCGCGGCCGTCGGCTGGGACCGCAGCGCCGCCGAGTGGCTGCAGTGGCTCGCGACCTTCGGCATGCGCGAGCGAAGCGGCGAGGTCGACGAGTTCGGGATGGACGAGAGCGCGGTCGCCGCGCTGCGCCCGCTGCTCGACTTCCTGTTCGAGCGCTGGTGGCGGGTCGACGTGCGCGGCGCGGAGCACCTGCCGGCGCGCGGGCCGCTGCTGCTGGTCGCGAACCACTCGGGCCTGCTCCCGTACGACGGGCTGATGATCTCGCACGCGCTCGGGCGCGCGGCGCCGGGCTGCGGGCGCGCCCGCTTCGCGGTGGCCGACTGGCTGTTGACGGTGCCGTTCGTGCGCTCGCGCCTCGAG